>JAHFIF010000151.1 GCA_023246535.1 bacterium | reverse complement strand
CGCCGGTTTCATGCTAAGTTTTCGCGAAAAGTTCCTTGGCAATTTGCCGAAAAAAAACAACAGGAGGAGCAGCCATGAAAACGAAGATTTTGTCGGCCGCATTTGTCATGATCGCCTTTCTCTCCGCGTCATCCGCCCGCGCTGACAACGAAGCGGTGCTGATCGGCGCCTGGGAAGCGAACACGACCATGAACGGATACATGGAGCGCGGGGTACTGATTTTTCGCCCTAACGGAACCGGCCGCAACGAACACTTTGCCGTCGGCCAGCCGGGCCTGCGCGCCGAGTTCCGATGGAAGCTAAAGGATGGCCGCGTCACTTTCACTTACGCGCAACGCGAAACCAAATACGCGATGCTCCGCCTCGCGGCGACGAATACTTTCGTCCTCACCCCCGCCAACTCTTCATTCTTCGCGATCGGCCCAGATCTTGAGTATGCGCGGCAATTCAAAAGCAGTTCACCGTATCCCGCGACCAAAAGGGAGCAAGTGATCGGCGTTTGGGAGGCAGTGCAGACCAATGAAGTCGGATGGTCATGCCGCATCGAGCTGGTCCTACGCGATTACGGCACCGGACAGCATACGTTCGCCTGCGGCAACAAACGCCGCGACATCCCCACGACATGGGAATTTTCCAACGGCGTCGTTACGGAAACCAATTCTGACGGAACCACGAGCCGGGCAAGGATCCGATTCCTGGATGAAACGAATCTGGGAGCCACCCCGATCGGGAACGACGGGACGCAGACCGGCGAAGAAACCTTCTACCAGAAAACCGCCGAAAACGACGAAGGCTGTTAAACGCGAAACGCGATCGCCGACTCCGCTCCGGGAGCCGGCTTTTTTATCTATCAATCTGAAAAGGCCGCCTCGCGATCAATCCCCTTTCTTATTTTTTGGCATCGCGATATTTGTTGAACCAACGCAGCATCGCCCGGTTCTCGACCCAGGCGAAAAGAAAAACCGTCACAAAGGTCAGCAGCGTCGGCG
Source organism: bacterium (assembly GCA_023246535.1). Taxonomy (GTDB): domain Bacteria; phylum Patescibacteriota; class Patescibacteriia; order CAIQCM01; family CAIQCM01; genus CAIQCM01. The sequence continues at coordinate 1,062 of JAHFIF010000151.1, read as the reverse complement.
CCAATTTCGGTCGTTGCAAGTCGAAAAACCGCGACAGGGTCGGGTTGAACATGACAAAAACCAGCGCGAGCGCGATGACCGCGGCAAAGACGTACAAAACGTTCGTTGGCGTTTTTCGGGCTTCAATCCCATAGGCCTGCGGCGTCAGCATGAAAAACCAGTAGCCCAGAACGATCAGCGCGAAGACGACATAAATATTGGAGCCGTTTGCCCGGGAAACGTCCGAACTCAGCAGGAAGACGATGATGGCTGCGACCGCCGTCAAGGCGGCGCATAGAACGGCGAACGGCAGCACCGTTTTTAAAAACGACTGCGCGCTGACTGATCCCTGTTTGCGCGCTGGGAATATCGTCCAATACAGCAGCGGGACAAAAATGACGCAAGCGTTGATGATCGTGATGTTGCGCGGCGAGATCGGATAAGTGAACCCCAAAAAGGCCAAACCGACGAACAGCAAAAGTCCGACCGCGACCTTGTTAAAGAAGATGCCGGCGACCAATTCGATGTTGGTAATGATCGTCTCCGCCATGGTGACCCCGACAGGCAAGGCGGCAAAACTGTTATTCATCAGAACGATCTGCGCTATTTGCCGCGTCGCGCTGGCGCCGTTGAACATGGCAATGCCCAGATCGGCTTTCTTGAGGGCGAGGGCGTCGTTGGCGCCGTCGCCGATCATGGCGGTGAAACCGTTTCTTTTTAGCAAGGAAACAATCCTCTCTTTTTGCTCCGGGGTTATACGGGCGAACACATGGTACGCCGGGACTCTCTCTCCAAACGCTTCTTCGTCCCATCCGTCGATCTCCGGTCCGGTAATGACCAGGTCGACGTTTTTTATTCCGGCCTCCCGGGCGATCGCCTGCACAGTTTGCGGATTGTCACCCGAGATCACTCTGATATGAACGTTGCGTTTTTGGAAAAAATTGATGATCTCGCGCGTGCCGGGCCGCAGCCGGTTGGATAAAACGAACATCGCCAAAGGAGACAGCGTCGCTTTCGCCGCCCCGCCCAACAGGCCGGGCGGGCGGATCGGTTCGCCGCTCCGCAATATGCAGACGAGGCGCT
>JAHFIF010000150.1 GCA_023246535.1 bacterium | reverse complement strand
TTCTTGCCTTCGCGAATTACTAGGTAGCGCCAAAAGCCGTCGTGCACGCGGTTGTTCCAAAAGCGGACCTGGCTTTCCTTGGTCAGCTCGCGGCAGATCGCCATTATCTTGATCGCTTCCGGCGAAAGCATTTGGCAATTTTTTAGATCCAAAACCATGTCCCAGTGCTCCGGCGTTTTCAGGCCCAGCGATCCGTCGACGGCAAAAACATAATCCATCCGGTTGCGGTAATGGTATTGGCTGGGCGCGGCAACCAAGTCGTTGACTTTCAGGTCGACGCCCTCGGCGGCCATTGCTTCGCTCACCAAACCGAGCTTGAGGGCGCATTGCCGCTCGTAGCGGATCATTTGCCACGGACAGCCGCCGCAGCGTCCGACGTCGGGGCAGGGCGGGGTCACGCGGTCCGGCGACGGCGTAATGATCGCTTCAACCCTGACGCGCAGCTCGCCGCCGTGGCGGGCCGTCACCTCGCCGCTCACCTTTTCCCCGGGAATGGTAAAATAGGCGAGTCCGGGTTTAACGCCGGCGCGGAGCAGGCCGCGGCCCTTTTCGTCGACGCCGTCGATCGTGGCCTCAAATTTATCGCCAATTTTCAGTCTTTTCTCCTGTTCCATACGTGACGTGACAAAAATGAATAAAAATGTTAATTTATAGGCTGTTATATGGCTCCAAAAAAACCATTGCTTTCGATCATCATACCAACCTTGAACGAAGAAAAGAACCTCCCATCGCTCCTCAAAACCTTGAAGGAACAGACCTTCCGCGATTTTGAAGCGATCGTCGCCGATTCGCACAATACCACGGATAAGACAAAAGAGATTGCGCTCGCCGGCGGCTGCCGCGTGGTCGAGGGCGGCTCGGTTTCGCAAGGACGCAACAATGGCGCGGCGGCGGCGCTGGGAAAAGTCTTTTTGTTCCTCGATGCCGACGTGGCGCTGCCCAACCAATTCTTTCTCGAAGACACGGTCAACGAATTCATTGCCCGCGATCTGGACCTGGCCACTTGCCGCGTTCGCGCCATGGACGGCGACAAATACGACAAGCTGCTGCACGGCTTGTACAACGTTTATTCGGTGGCGCTGGGAAAAATTTTGCCGCACATTCCGGGTTTTTGTTTTTTCATCAAACGTTCGGTCTACGAAGCGGTCGGCGGTTTTGACATCGACGTCAAGCTGGCCGAGGACCATGAATTGGCCCGGCGCGGCTCGAAAATTGGAACCTTCGGTTTCCTCTTCACGCAGTGCATTCCCGTTTCCACCCGGCGCTTTGAGCGCGACGGCCGTTTTGCGACGGCGATCAAATACATTCTCTGCGAGCTGCACATGCTGACCATCGGTCCGGTCAAGACGAATATCTTCAAATATAATTGGGGGCACGGCAAAGAGGTGCTGAGCGCCGACGACGTCGTCAAGAAAACCCCGGCCAAGAAATAACCATGTTTGGAAAACTCTGGAACAATGAATCAAAGACCATCACCTCCGCCGCCCTCCTTTTGGGCGGCGCGTCGTTGGCTTCGAAAGTGCTGGGCGTGATCCGCGACCATGTGCTGGCCGGGGCTTTTGGCGCCGGCGACACGCTCGACGCTTACTACGCGGCCTTCCGTTTGCCGGACACCATCTACGGCTTGCTCGTGGTCGGCGCGCTCTCGGCCGGCTTTTTGCCGATCTTCACCGAATACATGCTGCGCCGCGACGACGGCTCGCGCGACGACGCGTGGCGTCTCACCAACGAGCTGATCGGGATCCTTGGCCTTATTCTGGTCGCGGTGACCGCCGCGCTCGTTGTTTTTGCGCCCTGGGTCGTGCCGGCCATTACGCCCGGTTTCGTCGGTTCAAAACTAAAGCTCACGATCGAGCTGTCCCGCATCATGTTCGCCTCAACCTTTCTCATGGGCCTTTCAGCCGTCATGGGCGGCGTGCTGCAGGGGACGAAGCGTTTCTTCGCCTTCGCCGTCGCGCCTATTTTTTATAACCTCGGCATTATTTTCGGCGCGCTCGTTTTTGTGCGCGTTTGGGGGCCGGCCGGACTGGCCATGGGCGTGGTGCTTGGCG
>JAHFIF010000149.1 GCA_023246535.1 bacterium | reverse complement strand
TTTTATTACTCACACGTAAAACCCCGACCGTTAGGTCGGGGATGTAGACGGTCCGCTGTCCGGCGGGTAAGCTACGGACATGCCACAATTTGACCGTCAAAACCACTGCATCTATCACATCCGGTACCATCTTATTTTTGTGACCAAGTACCGCAGAAAGATCCTCAAAGAAGGAATGGGAATCTATTTGCGCACCAGGCTCCACGAAGTTAATAAATACTATCCTGACCTGCAGATTCTCGAATCAAACTGCGACGAGGATCATCTCCACCTCCTTCTTTCTATCCCGCCAAAAATGTCAGTGAGCAAGGTGGTCAATATTCTCAAATCAAACTCCGCCCGCGACATGCGCAAAAAATTCCCATATCTCGACAGGGTCTACTACGGCGTCGACGGAATATGGTCTGATGGTTACTTTGCCTCGACGGTCGGAATCGACGAGGCTGTGATTCGAAAATATATTGAGTATCAAGGAAGAGAGGACAGCGGACAAGCGAAGCTTGAATTGTGACCATGCTCTGAAACCCCGGCCGTTAGGCCGGGGTGTTTCATTTGTGAAAATGTTTTTGGGGTTTAGTTCTTAGTTTTTAGTTATTATAGCCATCCTCGGCAATCCGGAGAGGTCATTCTTGATCTCGACCGCGGCGCCGGGAAAATGTCGCTTGGCCAGTTTGGGAAACGATATTTTTTGCGACGGGTCGATCTCGCAGACGATCGTCGCTTTCATGTCTCGTTCAACGATCTGATGAAAAAGTTTGTCGTAATATTCAAGCCCGTCTTTTCCGCCGACGAGCGCCGACTTGGGTTCGAATTTTTTAACGTCCGGCATGGCTTTTTGCCAGACCTTGGTCGGGAGGTAGGGGAGATTGGCGGTTATTATCGAATATCCAAAAATTCGCGACCGCGAATTTTTGGATAAAAGATTTGCTTGTTCGAAAATAATGCGATCGCCGACATCGTTGGCAGCGGCGTTGGCGGCGGCCGTCTTGAGCGCCGGTTTCGAAATGTCGGTGGCGATGATGGTCACGTTTGGCGCGTTCTTGGCGATCGCGACGGCGATCGCGCCGCTGCCGGTGCCGACGTCGATTATTAGCGCGCGGCCCGCAGTCCGCAGCTCGTTGAGCGCCGTTTCGACGAGCAGCTCTGTTTCGGGGCGGGGGATCAGGGTGTGTTTGTTGACGGAAAATTGCAAGCCGAAAAATTCCTTGTGCCCGGTCAGGTAGGCGATCGGTTCGCGTTTGGCGCGGCGGGCGAGCAGCGCGTCGTATCGGCGCCAAGCAAAGGCGGGAACGCGGCGCTCGTCGTGCGTCAGGAGTTCTTCGCGGGAAATTTTTAAAACATGGGCCAGCAGGATCTCGGCCTCGATCGCCGCGTCCTGGCCGGAGGCGCGCTTGAGTTTTTTGAGGCCGGCGATCTTGGCTTCGCGAACGGTCATAGGTTTATGACGCTTCTTCGTCCATGAGGCGCAGCTTATCGATGATCATGTCGATCTCGCCGTCCATGATCTTGGGGAGATTGTGCCAGTTCTCATTGGCGCGGTGGTCGGTCAGACGGTCTTGCGGAAAGTTGTAGGTGCGGATCTTTTCGCTGCGTTCACCGGTGCCAATCTGCCCTTTGCGCGCGGCGGCGCGTTCGGCGTGCGCTTTTTCCACCATGTTGGCGAGGATGCGCGAGCGCAGCAGCGCCATGGCTTTGGCGCGGTTCTGCGATTGCGAGCGTTCTTCCATGCAGACGACGACCGTGCCGGTCGGTTTGTGGGTGATGCGAACGGCCGATTCGGTCTTATTGACGCTTTGTCCGCCGGCGCCGCCCGCGCGCATCGTGTCGATCTCCAGGTCGTTGGGGTTAATCTTGAGGTCGACCTCTTCGGCTTCGGGGAGAACGGCGACGGTGGCGGTCGACGTGTGGACGCGGCCCTGCTTTTCCGTTTCCGGAACGCGCTGAACGCGATGCACGCCGCTTTCAAATTTGAGCGAGCGGTAGACGTTCTTGCCGGTGATCGAGAAGACGTCTTCTTTGAAGCCGCCAAGTTCGGAGTGGCTCGACGACATGAGACTGGTTTTCCAGCCTTTTCGTTCGGCGTAGCGCGAGTACATGCGGAAAAGGTCGGCCGCAAAGAGCGACG
>JAHFIF010000148.1 GCA_023246535.1 bacterium | reverse complement strand
CGCGAATATCTGGACCGATGGTGGGAGATGTTCGGCTATGACATGTCGATTTTTCTGCCTGATACCTTCAGTACGGATTTCTTCATCAAAAATCTCACGGAAGACGACCTGCGCCGGTCAAAGGGCGCGCGTCACGATTCCGGCAACGTCTTCCGTTTCATCGACAAGTGGGTGGCGGCCTATCGAAACGCCGGTATCAATCCGATGGAAAAAGCCGTCCTTCCAAGCGATGGTCTCGATGTGCCAATGATGATCGCCATCGACGATTACGCCCGAGACAAAATTAACGTCTCGGCAAACGGCTGGGGAACGAACGCGACCAACGATGTTTGGCGCAACGAGTGGACAAGTGACGGTTACTGGGAGGGCCCGATATCCCAGGTCGTCAAACCAGTCAGGGTGAATGGCCGCGGTACCGTTAAGCTTTCCGACAACCCGCCGAAAGCTACCGGTGCGCCAGAAGACATTCGGCGTTATATGGAGGCGGTCGGATACGATCCGAAAACTGAAGCCGTAGAGTGCGTCTACTAGCTTCTTTCTCAAACTAAACGCGGGCGGTGGAAGACACTCGTCTTCCACCGCCGTCCATTCGAGCGGCCGATATATAATCGGCTTTTCGAACGGACGGACTTTGAAAACTGAAAACGCAAACAAACGAAACAAGGAGACAGGATGAAACCGATCATTTTCTCGACAGCCAACTCCGCGTATTTCGCCAACCTTGTTACGGGACGGATTCCCGACGCTGAATTCGTTCAAACGACACGGAAGCGTTTCGATGGCGGCGAGCTTTACTTTCGGCTCAATGTCGAAAGGCACGACGACCTGCTCGGACGGAATGTGATCGTCGTCGGCAGCGGCAGCAAGGATACCGACGGCGACTTCAACGAAGTCTGCCGCATCGGCACCGCCGCCGCCGCGTACGGCGCGAGCCGCGTTTCGTACGTTATGCCGTTCTTCGGCTACTCGACGATGGAACGGGCCGTCAAGCCCGGCGAAGTCGTCACGGCAAAAATCATGGCACGAATGCTCTCCAATTTGCCGCAGGGCGATTTGCGCAACTGCTTCCTGCTCATGGATCTGCACACGCCGGGCATTCCTCACTACTTTGAAGGGAACTGCCTGCGGTTCGAGCTTTTTGCCGAGCCGGTGCTTTCCGCGGCGTTCGAACGGCTGGGCCTTTCGAACCTCATGTTCGCGTCGGCCGATCTCGGCCGACCGCGCTGGGTGAAGGCTTTCGCCAAACGCTACAAGACGTCGATGGCCTTTGTCGACAAAGACCGCGAATTCGGCGACACCAAGGTTTACGAGGTGGTCGGCGACGTGAGGGGTAAGATCGTCGTCATCTACGATGATATGGTCCGCAGCGCCAAGACGCTGATCGATGCCGCTTGCGCGTATCTTACGCGCGGTGCGCTCGAGGTTTACGCCCTGACCAGTCACTTGGCCTACGACAATGAAGAAGCAATCAGGCGACTCGAAGAATCGCCGATCAAAATGGTGATCGGCACCAATACGCACCCGATGAGCCAGCACCCGCTGGTTTGGAAGTCGAAAAAAACCGTCGTCGAAGACGTTTCGCAACTCTTCGCCGATGCTGCCACCATGTTGAACGGAGGTTCGCGATGAAGAGAAAGCCAAAGCATATCAAGCTCGCGCGTTTCGGACTGGCGCCGCTTAAATCAGTCGTCGGCGCGTTTGTCTCGAACACCACCAAGCTGATCGAATATGCGATCAAGATGGCGGCCGAGAATTGCACCTTTGCCGTTTTTGGCGAAGGGGCGATCTGCGGCTATCCGGCACAAGATCTGGTCGCGTGGGAAGGATTCGTTGCTTCGCAGCTGGAACAGCTCAAACGCTTCGCCGAAGAGACCGGTTACTGTGACACCGTTTTTGTTTTGGGCCTGAACGTCCTTTTCGATTCTCAGGTCTACAATGTGGCCGCGGTCGTGCATCGCGGCAGCGTCATTGGCTTGGTTCCCAAGGAGAAACTACCAAACTACGATGTCTTCGATGAATATCGAACGCTCGCGGTCGGCATTCCCGGCTTCCTTGACGCGGTCGAACGAATGAAGTTCGGCGATCTTGTCTTCCGTACGTCGTTCTGCACTTTTGCGGTCGCGACCTGCGAAGACCTGTG
>JAHFIF010000060.1 GCA_023246535.1 bacterium | reverse complement strand
ATATCCTTCGCCGCCACGCCCTGGCCTTTTACAAAAGCGATCGCTTTATTCATGGCCTCGGTATTCTTCGCCTGCAAGGACGGGAGATCGGTCCCGCCCTCGGTGATCACCTGAAAAGAAAACTCGGCAACGTCGGGGATGCTCGTGGTCTTGGCGTCAGCCGTTACGGAAAAACTGCGGAACGATGACGGCTGGATGGAACGGCCGTAGGCCGTTACGTAACTGACGGCGGAAAAAGCGAGCGCCAAAACGGCGATCCCGCCCGCCGCCACGACGGCATTTTTTAGCATTTTATTCATATGATCTTGTTAATTACTAGCTACCCCGATCTTACCACAAAATCGAGGTTTTCGATATCGTTATTCCGCCCGCGGCGGCCCGGAACAATAAGCGATAGTTTGGAAAAATGACTAAGCATCGATTTCCGTGATACCATTATCCACAAGCTAAAAACCCAACTGTTTTTAGGCCCGCCATTAAAAATTATCATCATCCCGGAACGCTATGTCGCCCGACCAGACGAAACCGTACGAACAGCTTTATACCGCCCCCGAAGACACACCAATCTTTGTCGACGTTCCCGAACAAAAGATCATTTCAATTTCCGGCAAAGGCGATCCCAACTCGACCGCGGCGTATGGCGAAACCGCCGAAGCGCTTTTCCCGGTCGCCGCCGCCATCCAGGCCGCGTGCCAAAAGCTCGGCCACGGTTTTACCGTCATGCCCTTCGAGGGGTTCTTGTGGACCGATGACATGGGAATTTTTTCCATCCTTAACAAAAATCTTTGGAAATGGGAGACGTTCATTGTCCAGCCGGATTTTGTCACGGCGGAAATCTTCGCCGCCGCGCTCGAAGAGGCGGAGAAAAATACCCACCTTCCCCTCCTTAAAAGGATCGAATTTAAAACGATCCATGAAGGCCGGTGCGTCCAAATCATGCGCCTGGGCCCGCCCAACAAAATGGCGCCGACGGTCGCCAAACTTCGCGACTTCGTTGAAGCGAGCAACCTGAGGCCGGTCGGGAAACACCATATCATCTACCTGAACGACAAACGCAAAGTCGCGCCGGAAGACCTCAAGACGATCATCAGACAGCCCATCGCTTAAAAGCGTCGGCATAACCGGCCCGCGCGCCGGTTATTTTTTGTACTTTGACCCGCTGTCGGGCGCATGATAGCGTAACTCTCCGCCAGCGAAAAACAACGATCTTGAACAACCCAAGGAGCAAATAACCGAATGGGAAACAACGTCCAAATTGCACCTTTAGAATCAAGCCAAGACGAAAACGCGCAGCTGCTTAAAGGAATCAACCACGAGTGCGACGCTCCAATCAGTTTGCTGACTTTTTTCGACCCGGCCGCGGTCAGAATAACGCCCGCCGCCGCGGAACCGATCGACGATATCAACCGCCGGTTCCACCTGGGCGAAACCGCCAAACCGCTCGGACCGTACCGGATGAGCATCGCCAAGTTCCTTACCACCCGACCGCCGGAACTGGCCGAGGCCGTTTTCACCTTTGGTCCGCGCGACAAGAAAAAACCGGACATCATTCGCTTGCGCGCCACCGATCATGTACGGGCGCGGGACAAAAACCTTGTTTCTGCTTTCTACCTCGTCTGGCAAACGGAAGTTTTCCCGGACCCGAAAGATTACGCGGGTCACGCGCTCGGCGAACTGGTCGGCGAATTGATTAACCTGGCCGCCGGCGGGATCGGCCAACACGCGCTTTTAGCTATGATCATGCGGATCAGCAACTATGAACGGCTGAACCGATAATCACGCCCATTCTTCTGGCCGGCGTCTCGCGACGCCGGCCGATTTTTATGCGACAGCCGGACCATTGCCCGCCATTGGCACCGCGGTCGAAAAGCGTGGTAATATTTAATTTCTTACACAATCGCCAATTATAAAGAAACGATCAAATAACGCCATAAACATATGACCATCGACCTTAAGGAGCAATTCAAACAGCTTTATACCGCCCCCGAAAAAACCCCGGTTTTTGTCGACGTGCCCGAGCAAAAGATCATTTCCATCGCCGGCACGGGCGATCCTTATGCGGCGTCGGAATTCAAGGACGCGGTCGAGGCGCTTTTCGAGGTCGCGCACCGCATCATGTTCGCCTGCGAAAAACTCGGCAATCCTTTTGTCGTCATGCCGCTTGAAGGACAATGGTGGACCGAGGGCATGAAGCCGTTGTCCACATTGCACAAAGACGCTTGGAAATGGGAGCTCTTTATTGTCCAGCCGGATTTTGTCACCAAAGAAATTTTCGACGTCGCGGTCAAAGAAATGGCCGCCGGCGGCAACCATCCAGCCTTAAGCAAGATCGAATTCAAAACGATCAACGAGGGCAAGAGCGTCCAGGTCATGCGCATCGGGTCTTTCAACAACCAAGCGCTCACCAACGCGGCGATCGACGATTTTATTAACAGCAATGGCTGTCGAATGAACGGAAAGCACCATGAAATATATTTAAGCGACGCGCGAACCGTCGCGCCGGGAAAACAAGAAACGATCATTCGCCAACCGGTGGCCTAGATTCAATAACCGAGCGACAAACGCGTCGTCCGGGTGTATCATTGAAACGTGCCGATGGCACAATCATATGAAACAAAACAACACTTCAATCGTCATCATGTTTATCGCCGTCGCGGCTTTCTTGGCGATCGGCGGATATTTGGCCATGCCCAAAAAGACCGGATCGAAAACCGCGCCGTCCGCGAATCAAAATGCCAATCTCAACCTGCCGGCCGCAAACGAGCCGGCGGCCAACGCCCCTCGCCCCGAGCCTGAAGCGACGACGGTCAATTATCAAAACTCCCGATACGGTTTTAACTTTACCCTGCCGGCAAGCTGGATCGGGTATTCGATCGTGCAAACGACCTGGACCGGCGTTAAGTCGGGCGACCAAGGCGAGGAAACGGTCGCCACCGGCCCGATCATCTCGATCCGCCATCCGCTTTGGACCGCCGCCGTGCCGCGCCAAGACATCCCGATCATGGTCTTGACGATCAAGCAGTGGACCGCGCTCCAAAACGACGACTTCCACATTGGCGCCGCGCCGATCGGCCCGAGCGAGCTGGGCCGCAACAACACCAACGTCTTCGCCCTCCCCGCCCGCTACAACTTCGCCTACCCGGCAGGTTACGAAGAGGTCGATGCCATCATCCAAAGCAAGCCGCTCCGCGCCTTTTAGGAAAAACTCCAAATAAACCGCGCCAACAATGGCGCGGTTTATTTGTTTTATTCGCTTAATCTTGACAAAAAGCAAAAAATGTGGTTTAATATACGGTCAGCATTTAACCGTGTTGTCGACCCGTTAAAGCAGGGGTTTAACATCTGCTTAGGCCACCGCGTTCGCGGCAGCCGATTGTTCCTCTCCCGTATCCGTTCGGATCGGGAAGACAATTTAAGGAGAACACCATGAGAGCAAATCAAGTATTGGTCGCAACCGCCCACGGCAACGGCATCATCACTCTTAGCGGCATGCACGAAAACAAGCTGGTCATTGTCGGCGCCAGCATCGGCAACATGCCGGGAGAAAACTATTACAGCAACTCGCATTCTTTCAGCATCGAGAAGGGGCAGACGGGAATGGTCGCGGTCATCGTCCAGACCAGAGAAGGAACGGGCAAGCACCAGCGGACTGATAGTTGCAGTTTTTTCCTCGGCGTGTCGTGGGAGAACAAGGAAGGTTCGGCGCCAAAAATCGTCCTGGACGCCGAATGGGTCCCGTCGGATCCGGGCCGCCTCGGCTGCTTCTACTTCGACAATGTGGAAACGGTCATCGACGGGATCACATATTCCACCAGCGTCCACAGCAAGGATGACGCCCGTAAGCGATATGTGCCCAACGCCAACCTGATTTGTCGCTACATGGACAGCAAGATCGACGCTGCCGCGCTCGATGAAGCGATCGGCGCCCCGGCCAAGCAAGCCGCCGAACTGGAGCGCCTTCGCAACGAAAATGCGGCGCTGCGCTCGCAAAACGAGCAGCTCGACCGCACAAGACTGAACAACGAAGCCCTGGTCACAGGCCTCCGTGCCGCACTGCGTCGGCAAATCACCAATCTAGCCATCTGGAAGATGGCGTTGGTCGGCCTCAAGATAGCTGTTTCCAAGCAATGGTTTCAGAGCAAGGCCGTGAAAGCCGCGCTGGCGCACATCAAACGCAAGGAGAAGCCGGCCGATGACGAATTACTGCAAGCCGACTGCATTGTTGCCGAAATGTCGTTCACCGATCTGGCGGCCATGGTCCGAGACTAGATAAATCCGCAAGCCACCCGAGTCTACAGAGACGGAGGTGGCTTTTCTTATATTGAAACGGTACAATCAACATATTCGCGAATCAGCCGCATTTTATGCCAAAATCGATCGAGATTTCGCACTTAACGAAAAAATTCACCTTCCCGGTCAAGAACGAACAGGTCGGCTGGGTGAAAAATTTGTTCGCGCCGGAAAAGCGCGAAGTGGTTGCGGTTAGCGACATTTCTTTTTCTGTCGCCGCCGGCGAGCGCGTGGCCTTCATCGGGCCGAACGGCGCGGGCAAATCAACAACCATTAAAATGCTGACCGGCATCCTCTTCCCCACTTCCGGCACGATGAACGTTTTAGGATTCGACCCGACCAAGGACCGTAAAAAGCTGGCCTATCAAATCGGCACCGTTTTTGGCCAGCGTTCGCAATTGCTCCCCAACTTGCCGCTCACCGACTCGCTGGAATTCTTCGGCGTCATGTATGACCTGACGAATGCGCAGATCAAGAAACGCGTCGCCGAACTGACCAAGCTTTTTTCCTTGGGCGAGTTCATCGACCAGCCGGTCCGCAAATTATCCCTCGGCCAGCGCATGCGCGCCGAGGTCGCCGCGTCGCTCATCCACAAGCCAAAACTCATTCTCTTGGACGAGCCGACGATCGGGCTCGACGTCGTCGCCAAAAAAGCGCTGCGCGACTTGTTGCTAACGATCAACAAAGAAGAAAAAACCACCATCTTCCTCACCTCGCACGACGTCGGCGACATTGAATCGCTTTGCGAACGGACGATCATCATCAACCGCGGCACGGTCATCAAAGACCTGCCGACCGCCGATCTGGCCAAAAGTTTCGCCTTTGAAAAATATATCGACCTGATCCCGACCGACAAATTCGCCTCGTTCGTTGAATTGCCCGCCGGCTTAAGGTACTTGAGCAAGGAACCGAACAAACTGACGATCGCCGTCGACGTCAATAAACTGAGCACCAAGGAAGCGATCAAGACGATGCTCGACCTCTATGACATCGAAGACATCGACGTCTATAATGCCGACATGGAAACGGTGATCCGTTACATTTATGAGCGAACTGCGGCTCGTCCGGACAACAACTAAACTGCGGATCAAGGAGCTGCTGCATTATCCGTCGCGATTCTTCACCGATATCGTCATCTTTGCGACCCGCTGCGGCATCTTGCTCGTTCTGTATTCGTTTGTCTTCAAGTTGCGCGGCGGCATGATCGGCGGAACAACCTTTCAGGCCGTCGCCTGGAGCATGTTCTTCTATTTCGCGTTCATGACCTTCCGTCTGCGCGATATATCGCGGGAAATGATGGTGGATGTGCAAACCGGACAGATCGAGATACTCATGAGCAAACCGATTTCCTACTTAAGCTACAAAGCCTGGGGAAGAATCGGCGCGGGGATCATTCCCATGCTCACTGTCGGCATTTTGGGCGCAACGGCGTTAACCTTAACGGTCGGCGTTCCGCCGCTCATGCACTCTGCCGCTTTTCTTCCGACCCTGGCGCTTGTCTTCGCCGGATCTTGCCTCCTGACCATCGCGGTTTACACGATCGTCGGATTGCTATCGTTCTGGATCGAGGACATCAACCCGATCTTTTGGATGGTCGACAAAGCGGTGATGATGCTTGGCGGCTCATACCTGCCGGTCGCCCTCTTCCCCGCCCTCATGTACAAGATCGCCGTTTACAGCCCGTTCGGCGCTTCGCAATTCTTAAGCCACACCGCCTACGCCAAATGGCTGAATGAATGGCCGATACTCGTCGGCATTCAAGCTGTTTGGATTGCCTTGCTTGGAATCGCCGTGCTGGTCATGTATAAATATGCCCGGCAAACGGTTAGCATTAACGGCGGATAGTTATGATGAACGATCTCTCTTTCGCGCTTTACGCGATAAAAAAGAACATCCAAGCGAGCGCCGAGCTGCGCACCAGTTTTTTGACGATCGTGATCGGCATGATGATCAACAATGTCGCCTTCATCTTGCTGTGGATATTTTTCATCAAGGCGGTCGGAGAAATCGGCGGCTGGACGCCCGCCGATATCGTCGGCTTGAACGGATTTGCCGCTCTTACCTACGGACTGGCGTTTTCCACCTTTTACGGCATTCGCAAAATGCCCGATTACGCCGCCACCGGCGCTTTCGACCGTTTCATGCTCTCGCCAAAGAACTTGCTGGTTCGCGTCTCCACCTCGGCGTTTTCCACCTCCGCCGTTGGCGACGTACTTTTTGGCGCGCTCTGCCTGACTATCTTCAGCTTTCTCATTCACGCCAATGCCATCCAATTAGCCATCCTTCTGGTTCTCGCCTTTGCGGCCTGCTTAGTTTTCATTTCGACGATCATCATCATTTATTCAATCGGTTTTCTTTTCACCGACGGAAACAACGTGAGCGAAGGCATCTTCCAACTCTTCTTCACCCCCGCCATGTTCGACGGCGGCGCCTACCAGGGCGGCATGCGCCTGATCTTCACCTTCATCATTCCGTCGCTTGTGATCGGCACCCTGCCGGTCGAGGCGATCAAAGACACCTCGTTCGCCAAAGCGGCGCTGGTGGTCGCACTGTCGATAATTTGGTTTCTGCTTTCCGTTCTCATCTTTAATCGGTCGGTGAAAAAATATGAAAGCTCAAACTTCATGACCTTTGGAAACTAAAAAGACCTCGCGTTACGCGGGGTCTTTTTTCATCGGCTTAAACCTTTTTGCCGAGGATCTTGAACATCTTTGTGCCGCAGACCGAGCAGGTGCCGGTCATGGCGCGGCGGACAGCGCCGCCCTTGCCGGGCATCTCCACCTCGGTGGGCGCGTTCATGAGCCGCTTGGCCTTGCACTTTACGCAATAGCCCTCGTTCGGCGCGCTTGGCGTGCTCGGCGCGCTCGTCGTTGCTTCATCCATATTTAAAATAAGATGAATTAAGTAGCTATATTATATCATTTTTTCCACTCTTTTACCAGCGCCTCTGCTTTTTTCGGCTCAGCCAACCAAATTATCCGCTTGTCGCGTTTAAACCACGTCATCTGCCGGCGGGCATATTGGCGCGTCCTGGCCTTGATGCGATTAACGGCGTCAGCAAGCGATTGTTTACCGTCGATGACCGCATTAAGCTCGGCATAACCGATCCCGCTCATCGCCGGCAGCTCCGGGGGGTATAATTTTTTGCGCAATTCCATCACTTCATTC
>JAHFIF010000147.1 GCA_023246535.1 bacterium | reverse complement strand
TCAACCCCGCGAACAGTTCCGCCATCGCGACGCTCGCCGCCAACTGCTCGCTCCAGAGCTGCTACTACTGCTCCACCTCATGCAACGTGAAAGCGGTCACCGGCGCTTATTGCGGCGATGGAACGATGAACGGCAATGAGCAATGCGACAACGGGACGGCGAACGTTGATCTCAACGATCCGGCCGCGGTGACGGCGGCCAACAACGCGACCTATGCGAACGGCTGTCCCGGTGATCTGACCAAATGCCGATATTGCTCCATCCAATGCAACGTCATTACCGCGCCGTTCTGCGGCGACGGGTTGATGCCGGAAGGGGATAAGGAATGCGACAACGGACCCGGCCAAAACAGCAATTCGGGCAGCTGTCTTTTGAGCTGCAAAAAAGCCGTCTGCGGCGACGGATTTATCCGCACCGGCGTTGAAACCTGCGATGACGGCAGTGCGAACGGAAACGGCTGGGGGCAGTGCATGTCGGATTGCAGCGGCCGGATCTGCCGGCAAACCGACGCTTTTGTCGTGAGCAATACCCATGACGTCTATGTGGCGACGCGGGCGGACATGTCGGATCAGGTTTTAGCCTCTGACGTTAAGAGTCTGTATAACGGCGGGGGATACGACGTCGTCGGCGCGGCCAATTATCTCTGGAGCGCGACTTGGAGCGCCCCGGGGGACGGCGTGCATTATGAAACGAAATATTTCCGCCAGAATTTAACCTTGAATTGCAAGCCGCCGGCAAGTGCGCAATTTATCTTGCACCTGAACGTCGATGACGAGGTCATTGCTTATGTGAACGGCACGATGGTCCAGCCGAACCCCGGAAAAAAGGCCGGCGTGACGATGTCGAACTTGTCCAGTCCGGCTTATAAGGTTTCCGAACAGTTCGATATCACGAGTTTGATCAATAAAGGCTCGTTCGATCAAAATGTCTTAACTTTTGAAGGAAGAAATTTCTACGGCCCGGCCTTCTTGGCCTGGTGGTTGGAGATCAAATAACCGTATGGATCTGCCACAAGGGGAAAATGCACGTTCAAATAAGGCGCTATTCATCGGCGGGGCGGTTTTGCTAGTTTTGATCGCGGCGGCAATCGTCTTTGTCGTCACTTGGCGGTCGAACAAGCCGTCGGTCGCGCCGTCCCTCAATCAAAATGCGAACAGCGAACGCGGCGTTCGTCCGGTTAACGCGCCGCCCGCCAATGTTCCGACGGAAAAGGTGCCGCCTTTGCCCGCCGGCAACGGAGCCTATTTTGACGTTCAGCCGGGACTGGATCGTCCGCTAACGGCCGATGAAAAAGTTAAGTATCATTTTCCAAGCGCGGCGAATGTTTGGATAAAAACGACCAGTCCTGCCGACGGAACCAAGCCGGATGTGTATTTTTACCAGGGGCAGTCGCTGAAATGAGACGGCACTATAAGCATTAGATAAAATATGCTAAGCTAATAAACTATGGCCCTATTTGATCCACCGAGCCAAACCCCGGGTGTGCCGCCGAATTTGCCAGTGAGCGGCAATGTTCCGCCGCCCCCGCCGCCTCCGCCGCGGGTTATGCCTCCGACGCCGGCCATTGCCACTCCGGCGCCAAGACCGGTTTTGCCGGCTTCACCGCCGCCCGCACCGTCGTTGCCGCCGCCTCCGCCGCCCATGCCGCGGTTGGCGCCTTCGACACCTCCCGCTCCGCCGGCTGCGCCTGCCGCCGTCTCGAACCAAGCCGAGAGACTGGTCGCAACATCTGTTCCGCCCGCGCCAAGCGCTCCGGCGCGTGTTGTGCCGCCACCACCGCCCACACCCCGGTCAATTCCGCCTGTTCCAACGCCAGTGCCGCCACCACCGCCGCCGGTGCCGCGCCCGCCCGTTCCGCCGCCCGCCCCGCGTCAAATTCCGACCATCCCCGCGGTGCCGCCACCGCCGCCTCGCGAAACCTCGAGCTTGCCGCGCAGCGCCGCGAGCGCATCGAATTTGCCCAGGAGCGTCATGTCCTCAATGCCTTCGATGCCGCCTTTAACGCCTTCCAAGACGCCTGAGCCGGAAGATATTTTTTCCGGAACGGGGCTGTCAAAAAGTTCGGCTTACCCCGCTTCGCCCGAGACCACGGCTTCCATTGCCGAGTCGCCGGCGCGCGGTTTCGGCCGTAAGCTGGTTCGGCTTTTGTTTT
>JAHFIF010000146.1 GCA_023246535.1 bacterium | reverse complement strand
GAAGTTTCGATGATCCATTCGATCGCGGGGATGCTGGAGGGAGGCAAGCTCATCCGTCAGCGACCCTTCCGCTATCCGCACAATTCGGCGTCGTTGCCTTCGATCATCGGCGGCGGGCACCGGGCGAAGCCGGGAGAAATCTCGCTCGCCCATCACGGCGTTTTGTTTTTGGACGAGTTGCCGGAGTTTTCGCGGCAGACGCTCGAATCTCTCCGCCAGCCTTTGGAAACACGCTCGGCGCTGGTGTCGCGGGTTAATTATCACGTAACGTTTCCGGCAAAATTCCAGCTGGTCGCCGCCATGAACCCCTGTCGCTGCGGTCATGTCGATGACGCGGCCTTGGCTTGCGGGCGCGCGCCGAAATGCGTCATGGATTACCAGTCGAAAATCTCCGGCCCTATTTTTGACCGTATCGACATTCACATTGATGTGCCGGCGGTGAAGGCGGCCGACCTTGCCCTGCCGCCGCCGCGCGAGAACTCGGCGCTGGTATCTTTGCGCGTCTCCGAAGCGCGGACGGTACAACGCGAACGGTTCCAAAAAATATCCGCCGCCAAAAACCTGCTGACCAACGCCGATGCGGATGGGGATATTTTAATGCAGATCGCGCCGCTTGATGCGCGGGCGCAAAGCCTCCTGATGGAGGCGGCGGAGAAAATGAAGCTTTCCGCCCGGGGCTATCACCGTGTCCTGCGCGTGGCGCGCACTATCGCCGATCTGGCGGGGGCGGAAAATATCGACCGCGCCCATGTCATCGAGGCAATCGGTTACCGCCGTATCCATTCCAATTTATCGCTGGCGGCATAAAAAAACCGCCCGTGCCTTTTCGGCGACGGACGGTTTTTTTTAAGTGCCTTTCGAAGATTAAGGCTGGCCCGGGCCCTGCAGCTTGCTGGCCGGAGCGGCGGCAGCCTGCGCCTGAACCTGCTGGGCGGCAGCGGCATCGAATTCCTCTTTCAGGGAGGTGTAGATTTCTTTGCGCTGGCTGTCCGTGATGTTCTGGAGGCCGTAGCGGACGCTGTCATAAGCTTCGCGCTGGTAGCGTACCGTCGGTGAATCCTTGTCGAATTCCGTGGCAATCGCTTCCATTTGATCTTCCGTCAGCTTCATGCCTTTCATCGCGGCGCGGGAACGTCTGTAGGCCACGAGCAGGTTGACGGGAGCCGCCACAACGAGGGAGAAGGCCGCGACAGCGGCGCCCACGAGGGTCGAGGACGTCAGGGTTGCTGTCGTGTAGGCCGGGATGGGAAGAACGGCGGCCGAAACGAGACCGGCTACCAGATACGAAGCCCAGGTGCCGATAAAGCCCATGGTCGCGGCACCAATCACGCCGGCAACAAGCGGAGCGCCGGCAACGGCACCAAAACCAACGGCAGCGATGGCACCAATAACGCCGACGGCGCGGGAGGTGTTCATGTAGCGGCCTTCGCTGGAGTTGTACATCGAGCGGCAGGTGTTGCGGAGAACGATGCCGACCGGCATGCCGAGCAGCGAGCCCGAACCGGTCATCATCTTGCGGCTGACGCCTTCAACGGCGCGCGCGGTGTTTTGGTAAGCGGAGAAAGGCGCGTCATGGAACATTTTCATCCATGCTTTTTTGAAACCGCGCCAGTTGATGTTGATGTGAATCTCGCGCAGGGAGTTCAGTTCTTTTTCGGTCATCTGGGGTTTTTGTTCGTCGCTCATTTTCATTATTCCTTCTATGAAAAACTAGGGTTTGTATCGAATCGTCAGTTATGACGTGACACGGATAATGGTTATGAAATAACTCTATGTCAATAGTGTAAATCTGAAAATATTTATTATTCATAATATATTATTTCTACCATTATGGACGCAAGCGAAGGATCTACGGTCATTCCTAAAATTAACCGTACACCAACCCCGCACTTGTTGCGGGGTCTATGCATGGTTTACATGCGGGGCATGTGGATGCCGGAACAAGTCCGGCATGGCGATTTTTGAGTTTGGCTATTTTTAGCTGGTTAAAAAAGCAAGGGAGATCCTTCGCTTGCGCTCAGGATGACAGGCGAAAGGGGGGGGGGTAGGAGGGATCAGGCTGCGCGGGCTTTTTTCAGGAGATGTTTTAAATACGCGCCGGTGTAGCTGCGCTTGTCGGCGGCGACGTGTTCGGGGGTATCCTGTATCAGGATTTCGCCGCCG
>JAHFIF010000059.1 GCA_023246535.1 bacterium | reverse complement strand
TTTTCGGCGTTCCTTTTGTTTTTTCCCGCGCCGGCGTGCTGCCCGGCCTGGTTTATGTCGTTTTCTTGGGCGCGGCCGCCGTCGCCATCAACGTCTACTACGCGATCGTGGCCATTGAAACGCCGGGGCGGCACCGCTTGGCCGGCTACGCCCGCAAGGTGCTGGGAGAAAAAGCTTCGCTGCCGGTCGCCGTCGTCAGCATGATCGAATTTTTTGGCGCGCTCCTGGTTTACATTATTTTGGGCGGCAATTTTCTGTCGGTCATTTTCGGCGGTTCGGCCAATCTTTGGTCGCTGATCTTTCTGGCGATCGCCGCCCTGATCATGCTTTTGCCGCTCAATAACAGCGAGTTCGTCGATCATTTCTTCACCGTCGGCCTGATCGTCGTCGTGGCCGTGATCGCGCTCATGGTCATTCCGCACGTTAAAGCCGCGAATATCGTTTCAGTCAATTGGGCCTACTGGTTCGCGCCTTACGGCGTGCTCTTTTTCGCGCTCGGCGGTTCGTCGGTCATCCCCGAGATGATCGAAGTGTCGCGGCGCGACAAACGATCGGCGCTCCGCGCGGTCATCGCCGGCACGGTCGCGGCCGCTGTGCTGGTCGGGCTTTTCGGGACGCTGATCGTCGCCGTTTGCGGCGCCGGGACGACCGAAGACGCCATCGCCGGCCTGGCGCAATATTTCGGCCGGCCGATCGTGGTGCTGGGTTCGGCTTTCGGCCTGGCGGCCGTGCTGACGCAGTTCGTCGTCATCGGTTCAAACATCCGCGACGAGTTTGTTTATGATTTCAAGAAACGGCGTTTGGTGGGGTGGTCGCTCGCCGTCGGCGTGCCGCTTGCGGCCTTTGCGCTCGGCGCGCGCGACTTTGTCAGCATCATCGGCTTTTTGGGCGCCACCCTCGGCGCCGCCGTCGGGATCATTATTATTTTCATGGGTCGCAAGGTAATGGCGGGCAACGCCAAATACGCGGTCTTGCGCCGTTTCGCCGTACCGCTTATGATGCTTTTCGTAGCCGGCCTGCTGGCCGAAATTGTCAGCGTCATCCTATGAAAAGACCCGTTATAACCGCCATTGTCATCGCCGTTGTTTTCGGCGCTGTTTTTTCCGCCTTCGGCCTCGTCGCGCCGCATCTGTGGAATTCGCCGGACGAAACGGCCGTGGCCTTTTTCGCCGATTATTTCCGCACCCACGACCGCTTGTGGACGGTCGAAGCTTATAATATTTTCGGCACCGGCATCGTTCACCCGCGCTCGATCATTGCGCTCGATCTCGGCTATTTGGTTCCGGCCTCGTTCTACGGGGCGATCTATTTTTTCGGCGTCCTCATGAAAATCGCCGGCAGCTCGGCGCTCGCCTGGGGGACGCCGCTCGCCACCGCGCTCGCTTCGCTTGGCGTCTTTTTGTCTTTCCGCAAGATCTTCGACGAGCGCCGCGCCTTGTTCGCGCAGGTTCTGTTCTTGGCCAATCCGGCGGTCTGGTATTTTTCCAGCCGCGGGCTGTTTCCGAACATGCTGTTCCTCGACCTCACGGCCATCGGCATTGCGGTCTTGTATTTGCGCCCGTGGAGCTCCCTTGCCAAGGGGCGCGGCGTGGTTTGGCTCGAGACGCTCATCGACGACATGGTTGGGCTGTTCATCATCGGGTTTGCTTTTTTGGTCCGGCCCGTCGAGATCGTTTGGCTCGCGCCGCTGCTTTTGGCCATGCTGTGGTTTTCCCGGAAGAGCTTGAACGCCGTGCGCCTCGCGACCGGCGCGCTGATCGCCGTTGCTTTCGCCGGCGTGTTCGGTTATGAGAATTTTACCCTTTACGGCGGCGTTTTGAATTCGGGTTATACGGCCGGTTCATTGACGCCGGGCGTGGCGGTGCCGGCGATCGGCGCGGCCTCGCGTTTGCCGGCGTTCCTTTCCGCGCCGCGGGCTTTTATTTTGCCGTTCGGCTTTCACCCGCACGCCGCGCTTGTGAACATGTGGAATTACATGGTTGCTTTTGCTTGGTGGCTGCCGGCGCTCGCGGCGGTCGGCTATTTGCTCACCAAGGAGCGGACGGCGCGCCGCCGCTTGAGCCGCCTGTTCTGGTGGACGGCGCTCACGCTCGGCGTTTACTACGGCAGCGGGGTCTTTGTCGACTCGAGCGTTTCGCAATGGACGATCGGCTCGTCATACCTGCGTTACTTTTTGCCGGTTTCGCTCATGCTGGTGCCGCTGGCCGCCGAAGGCGTGGCCCGGATGTCGGCCGCGCGCCGGTGGGTCGCGCCGCTCACCCTCGGCGTTTTCATCGTCTTGAGCGCCTGGACGGTCTATTATCGTTCGCCGGAATCCTTGGTGCCGATGTTGGCCACGCTCAATCATTATGCGACGGTGAAAGCGGCGGTCTTAAAAGAGGTTAAATCGTCCAGCATCATCATTACCGAGCGCGATGACAAAGTTTTCTTTCCCGACCGCCGGGTGGTCGTCGGCTTGCGCGATAAGACGGTTTTGGACCAGCTGCCATCGCTCGAGCAGTTCGGCTTGTATTATTACGGCATCGCCATCAGCGAGTCGGAATTGCCGGCCATCAATAAAGAGCTGGGCGCGCGCGGCCTGCAATTGGGCCGATATAAAACCTTTGGCAACGAAGCGCTGTACGGCATAACGAAGATCCCGAAGTAAATGACGGACCGAATGTCGAATTTCGTCGGTTGGGATTAGTCATTAGCCATTAGTCATTCGGACATGAGGTATTTGAGAATCATCAGCATTTTTCTCGCGGCGGCATCGACGATCGCCGTTCTGGTTTGGATTGTCGCGCAAAACCTTGTTCCCTCCGGAATTTTCGAAGCGCATTGGCGCCCCGACGCGTCGAGCGCGCTCATCGGCCCGGTTGTGCCCGAAGCGCGTTTGCTGCCGCTCGGGATTTCCGACGACGGCATGCCTTACCGGTCGCTCGTCGAAGAGCCGGTCAATTTTGACGTGCGCCTGCCTTCGACTTTTGACACGGCCACCGTCAGCGTGACGGTCGCGGGGGAGCCGAAGATCGTCGAACTGGGCGGTTTGGCTTCGCGCGCCACATGGACGAACGATTTGCGGCCCGGTTCGAACGCGATCATCGACGGCCTCAATTGGACGGCGGTGCGCGCCAACGGTTTGACCTTGTACGAACGCCGCCCCGACTTTAAGACCGTTGATGATTTTTTGTCGAACTTGCCGACGGCAGGGGTCGCGGTTTATCGCGCCGACGTTTCGTCGCTCGTCAAAATTCCGGGCTATGCGCCGGCCAAGACGGCGCAGACCTACAAAACCGCCTTTCGCGGCGCGGCGTCGCTTAAAGTTTATTTGAACAACGAACCGCTGGATTTTACTTTCCGCACGCAGGACGTTAATCGCCATGCCGGTGCCGACGGATTTACCGCGACCGCGACGCTTAACGGCAGCCGCATTGCCCGCGCCCAGCTGTCCGACGACGGCAATGACGGCGCCGACGGCAAGCTCTCCGGGCTGCGCGACCTGCGCCTGTACACCGACCAGCCGATCTCCGGGGTCGTGCGGATCGATCTGCCGGCGCCCGACGACATTGTTTTCCGCGAGACCGCGACCAAGCAGCGGAAGTTTGTTTTTTCGAGCCGCTTTTACGCCGCCGACAATGTCGGCTACCTCAAAGACCCGGCCGCCTTTTCCCTGGTGTCGAACGGCCGGCGTTTGTATGCGACCACCACGCACCCCGAGGCGTTCCAAACGCTCGCCGTCGGCGGGCAAAAACTGGCGATCGACGACCTCAATAAACCGTTCACCGTTTCGACCAATGATGACATTCGCGCCGGCGGTTTGGTCGCGATCAGTTCGCCGTACGGCGACCTGCGGCTGGAAACGGCCGGCCTCTTTGCTTTTGCCAAAGATAATTTTTTCAACCCCGATCCGGCGCCGGTCACCTGGGAGACCGACGTGGACAAGGACGGCATTGATTACATTTTAACGTCCTACGTTCCGCCCAGCCGCCGGGGCGATTGGCGAACCATGAGCGCGACCTTCGACCTGGCAAAACTCTCGGTCGTGAGCCGCGCCGCCAATTTCACGATCTCCGTGCCCGGCATCGGCCTCCAGCAGAAGGAGCTGCGGATCAGCGCGATCGACGTGACGCTCAAGCGCGCGCCGCTCACGAAGGACGGCCTGTGGCCGGCGATCGTCAAGATGTGGCGCTCGGTGACCGGCCAGCAGAAGGAATTTGTGAACAGTTTGACGAATTGATATGACCGAACCGGCGAATAAAATTAAAAACATCGTTGGCACGATCGTCCCGCCATTCGCGACCGCGGCGACGGTGCTGCTGATCATTCTCTCGCTGCTGGAGTATTTCCGCCGCGGCTTTGTTTCGCTCTTTCTGGATTTTCGGATCGTGGCGGCGGTCGCTCTGGTCCTTTGGCTTGTCGCCGTTGCCACCGAAGCGCCGCCGCGCCGCCGCCGCTTGGCGCTGGTTTTGCCGACGCTCGCGCTGGCCGCCGCGCTTCCCATCATCTACAAGCTGGCCATGCCGTACGGCCGCCTGGGGCTCGCGACGCTGGTTGCCGGGATCGCCGCGATCGTTGTAATATTCTTGTCGATGATCAAAGAATGAAGAATTTCGATTCCCGTCATTAGATATTAGTCATTAGACATTAAAAACATTTCGTATATGGATTGTCTCTTTTGCAAGATCGTCGCCAAACAAATTCCCGCGAACGTTGTTTACGAAGATGAAAAGATCATGGCCTTTTTGGACATTAATCCAATGAGCCCCGGGCATACCCTGGTCATTCCCAAGGTGCACAGCAAAAACACCGTTGCGGCCGCCGATGCCGATTTAATTGCCTTGGCTTTGGCGGTTAAAAAATTGGCGCCGGCCGTTTGCGCCGGAGCCGCGGCCGAGAGTTGGAATTTGCTGGCGGTCGGCGAATTGGTGCCGCATACCCATTGGCACATCATTCCGCGCCGCCGCGACGACGGCCTAAAATTTTGGCCCGGCCGCCCGTACGCGGCGGGGGAGGCGGGGGCATTGGCGGAAAAGATCCGCGAGGCGATCTAATTGACGGAAAACGATTTTCGTGCTATCGTTATCACTTATGAAAATCCTTATTTTAGGCGCCAAAGGGATGTTGGGGAGCGCCCTGGTCGAACAATTCAAAGAAGGCAACGAAGTGCTCGCGTGGGGGCGCGAGGAGCTTGATATTTCCGAACCGTCGGCCATGGCCGGCGCCATCACCTCCGACATCGACCTGATCGTGAACGCCGCCGCCTTTTCCGACATTGACGCAGCCGAAGCCGCGATCGACGACGCCATGAAGGTCAACGCCCGGCCGTCCGCCGTGCTCGCCGACATGTGCAACCTGCTCGGCATGACCTACGTGCATTTTTCTTCAGAGCACGTGTTTCCCGGCAAGGACAATCGCGGCTACCTGGAAAAGAGCAAGACCGAGCCGCTGCAGGTTTTCGGCAACACCAAGGCGCAATCGGAAAAGTTTGCGCTGGAGAACGACAGCACGTACCTGATCCGCACCTCGCGCCTTTTCGGCGATCCCGGTTCGTCGGTGCGCGCCGTTCCCGGCTTGGTCCAGCAGATCAAAGAACAGGCCGCAACGCAGGGCGCGATCAATTCGGTCCATGACGAGGTGGCGGCGCCGACCTACGTGAAAGATTTGGCCAAGGCCGTGCGCGAGCTGGTCGATGCCAAAAAGCCCTACGGCGTTTATCACATTGTCAATTCCGGCTATGCGACCTGGTACCAGTTTGCCGCCAAGGTCGTTGAACTCGCCAAGCTGAACGCGACGGTCACCCCGGTCGCGCGCCGCGAAATGCCGCTTGTTGCCGCCCGTCCGCGCTACGGCATGCTGGTCAACACCAAACTCCCGCCGCTCCGGAGCTGGGAAGAAGCGCTCGCGGAATACCTACAGTAAAAACCAAGAACCAATTTCCAAGAATTTAAAAACAAGGCTGATGGCCTTGTTTTTAAATTTGACCTTGGTATTTAAAATTTATTTGGAAATTGGTTCTTGGTTGTTGGTTCTTGGCGCGTTATACCCCCTTAATAACCCTGACCTTCGCGCCCAGGGCATTGAGGCGTTCGGCGATCTCCTCGTAGCCGCGGGTGATGGAGTAGACGTTGTAGAGGACGCTCGTGCCTTCGGCGGCGAGCATGGCGATGAGGATGATCGCCGACGGGCGCAGCGCCGGCGGACAGACGATTTGCGCGGCGCGCAGTTTGGTCGGGCCTTCGATGAAGGCGCGGTGCGGATCGACGAGGCGGACGTTCGCGCCGAGCTTGTTGAGTTCCGTAAAATAGATGGCGCGGTTCTCCCAGGTCCAGTCATGGATCAGGGTCGTGCCTTTGGCTTGCGTCGCGATCGGAACGAAGAAGGGGAGGTTGTCGTTTTGCAGTCCGGGAAACGGCTGGGCGTGCAGCTTGTCATGCAGGGCGACGAGTTTGGACGGCTTGACCGTGATGTCGCGCAGCTTGGTGCGCCCGTTCATGGAGAGGTACGGCTTGCCGAGCGCGAATTTGACGCCCATCTGCCGCAGCTTTTCCAGTTCCAGCTCGATGAATTCCACCGGGCAGCGGGTGACGGTCAGCGTCGACTTGGTCATGATCCCGGCGGTCAGGAAGAACATCGATTCGATCGGGTCTTCGCTGTTCCAATGTTCGACCGTGGCGTCGATCCCGGCGCGGCCGTGGACGGTGAGCGTGGTCGAGCCGATGCCGTCGATCTTGACGCCCATTTTTTCCATGAGGAAACAAACGTCCTGCACCTGGTAATTGGGCGGGGCAAAACGGATCGTCGTTCGGCCGGGAATGCCGGCGGCGGCGATGATCATGCTGATCGCGCCGGTATCGCTTGATTCGTAAAGCGCGAATTCGGCCGGCTTGAGCTTGGCGTAGCTTATTTCGTAGCTGTCGGAAAGGGTCTTGATCCGCGCGCCAAATTTTCCCAAGCCGAATTTATGCGCGGCAATCGTCCGCTCGCCCATTTTGCAGCCGCCGGAGTGGGGGAAGGAGAACTTGTTCGACCAGTGGATGAGCGCGCCGACGAAAGTGAACGAGCGCGTGCGGCGCGCCGCGGCCAGATCCATTTTGTCAAAAGCGAGTTTGGGCGGCGGGACGATCTCGAGCGTGTCTTGGGCGCTCCAGCGGACGGCGACGCCCAGGCTTTCGAGGATCTCGATATAGCGGTAGACCTCTTCAATGCGCGGAATGCCGTGGAGGACGGTTTTGCCGCGGTTGACCAGCGCCGCGCACAGCATGTTGATGGCGCCGTTCTTGGAGTAGTTGGTGCGGACCGCGCCATGCAGCTCCTGGCCGCCGGTAACTTCAAAGTCGATGCTTTTGGAAAGGGAAATGATCCGGCGCCCGAGCAGGTCGCTCACCTTCGCGAGCTGGGCGAGGGTCAGGTTCTGTTCGCCTTTTTCCATGCGCGCCACGGCGCTCTGCGACGAGGCCAGGGCGGCGGCGAGCTCCGCCTGCGTGATCCCGCGTTCCTCGCGCAGTTTTTTGATGAAATTCCCGATCTTGACCTGGTCGCCGCT
>JAHFIF010000145.1 GCA_023246535.1 bacterium | reverse complement strand
TTGCGCCATGCTGGTGCACGCGAACGACGACTGCGTCGCCTGCGCCCGCGACCGGAAGAACGGACTCCAGCCGTCGGAGCACCGCTTCATGGCCGCGCATGCCGCCTACGCCGGCTCGAGCCACGACCGGGCTTCCAGCCTCAATCAGATCGCCTTTGTCCTCCCGCGCGCGCTCGTCTCGGCCGAAGCTGACCGAAAACTGCTCCTCATTCCCGAACTCATCGCCGTTTTGCGCACGCGCCTGGCTGGTGCGCGAACGCGCGAGCCGGCCGCCGCCCAAATCGCGGCCGCTACCGGTTAACGTCGACAAACCTCGCCGCCTTGGCGCTCCCTCCCCGGGGGCGCCGTTTTTATTTCGCAACGACTGCGATCCTTGACTTTTTTCAAAAAATGGCGCATATTGACGGATCGATCAGTTCTTTTTAAACCCTCAGGAAGGAGGAGAAAATGCCGGCGCTTGAATGGTTGTATAAAAAGCATGACCCGTACTTGGCCGCGCTTAACCGTGTAATTCGTTACATGGAGGTCGTCAGCGGTCTTCATCAAGGTGACGTGCCGCGACGCGATGAGGTGGTCAAAGATCTGGAAACCGCGCTTGCGCACTTGATCAATCTGGGCAATTGTCCGGCTTGCGCCGCTTCGCGCGGCTTGCAAGACGCTGAGCTCGCGTTTCTCGCGGCCTGTGCAAAGTTTTCAGAGCATGCAGAGTATCGCCGTTGGCTAAAAGGCCAGCGCGTCAACGTCTGTTATTCCGACGGCGCCGACACGCAAACGGCTGATGATCCGCTCAGTTGTCTTGCCGTCTTCATCAATGGGAAACGTTTGGATGCGGTCTGTCTCAGCGTGCACTGTACCGCCGAAGAGATGCTGTCCGAAAAACCCCGTCGCCTTTAAGGAGGCCAAGATGATCAGAGTGGTTAAAAAGATATTGGGCGTGGCCAAGGCGAAAAATTCCGCGCTCAGCGACGAAAGCCGCATTGTCGCCGCGCTCATCTACATGTGCGGCGAACATACGCTGCGCGGGAACATCTTCCAGCTGTGCACGGTCATGGAAACGACCAAGAGCCAATGCGTGCTGGTAAACGGCTTGAAGTTCGTCCGCCACGGCCGGGGTTACTACTCGTCGCGCGTCGACAAGGCGATCAAAGAGATGCAGGCGGCGCGTTTTGTCTGGTGGAACAAAGAGCAAAACGAGCTGCGCATCGATCGCTCCAAGCCGGTCCATGACAGCTTTGTTTGCGAGGTCAGGCTGCTGCCGCGTTTCGACGTTTACCGCACCTCGATCAAGAACGCGGCCAACTTCATCGGCTTCGTTCTCGGCTCGCCGTAAACCTGCGGCCGGCCATTGTCTAAGGGCGCCAATCACGGCGCCTTTTTTAATTTCCTCGCCACTCCTGGGAAAGGACGGGCTTGCCCCGCATCGAGCTTTTGCTCTGGTGCGGGGGTTGACAAAATCAGGTTTTTGCAGTAACATTCGGGCAGTTCAAAAAGGAGTATCCAATGGAAAGACAAGGCAGCTTGGTGTTTAAAAGCTGCCTGGTGGCGGCGGTAATTGCGAACTTGGAGCATCTGGTTTACAATCGGTCGGTCATTCAGGTCTGTCACGCTTTTCACGCCAGCTGGAGCGACTGTCCGCCGGGATTGGAGCTGGAATTTGTTCCGCTGGTCCAAGGCTGGCATTCGCCCGATGTGCAGCTGGCCCTCTACCAGCTGTGGGAACATCGCTTTGTCACGCTTTTCGACGATCATGAGCATCGGGCCAAATTGATCATCGATCCCGTGATCGAGCGGCTCGTGGAACGCTGTCGGGAGCATTTTCCCGCGTTGGAAGAGAGTATTGCTTGGGTCATGGAAGCGGGATATCGCGTCGGCTTTGAGCTGGAAAAATTGGGCGATCCGTATGATCCCGCTTAGGGTCAACGACGGTGACAAACACAAAGGCACCCATGACGGGTGCCTTTTTTCTTAGATGCGTCCTCCCGAAAGAGGTCTTGCCTAAACGGTTACGTTTAACGTTTTAAACTTCGTCGGCGGGCGGGGCCGGCGGTTCGACGTCGGTGACCGGAACCGGTCCGCCGGCGTCCTCAATCTCCTTGGCTTTGACCGCCTCCATCAATTCTTTGCGAATGTCGCCAAAGACTTCGGGGTGCTCCTTGAGGAAGAGTTTCGAGTT
>JAHFIF010000144.1 GCA_023246535.1 bacterium | reverse complement strand
CCGCGGCTTTTACGCGCTCAAGGATTCGACGACGCCGCTCTTGATCGGCATGATCTCGGTGGCGGCCGACGTCATCGGCAATATCACGCTCTCCAAATCGATGGGCGTCTCCGGACTGGCCTTGTCGTTCTCGATCTCGTCGGTCATCCAGGTCACGCTGCTTTGGATCACGCTGCGGATGAAGACCGGCACGCTCAACGAATCGCTGCTCATAAAATCGCTGGCCAAAATAACCGTCGCCGCCGTGCCAATGGCGCTGATCATGCAGCTCGCCAAGAATTTTATCGGCATTCATGTTAACATGAACACCGTTTTCGGCGTTTTCACCCAGGCGGCGGTCGCCGGACTTTTGGGCCTGGGTTTCTATTTCGGCGCCGCCTATTTTTTGCGCTCCGACGAAGCGCGCAGCTTTGTCGAAGCTTTCCGCCGCCGCGTCGGCATTCGCGAACTCCCGGTTATCGCCATTGATGAAGCTTTAGAATAATATGGACCAATCCAAGATCAGAAATTTCGTCATTACCGCGCACATCGATCATGGCAAGTCGACCATCTCCGATCGCTTTTTGGAAGTGACCGGAACGGTGGCGCACCGCGAGATGAAAAGCCAGATCCTCGACAACATGGATTTGGAGCGCGAGCGCGGGATTACCATCAAACTGGCGCCGGCGCGGATGAACTGGAAGGGCTATGAATTAAACCTCATCGACACGCCCGGGCACGTCGACTTTACCTACGAAGTTTCGCGTTCGCTTTCGTCGGTCGAGGGCGCCATTCTGCTCGTCGACGCCACCCAGGGCGTGCAAGCGCAAACAATTGCCAACTTGTATTTGGCCATTGAACAGAATTTGAAGATCATTCCGGTCGTCAACAAGATCGACTTGCCGGCCGCCGAGCCGGAAGAAACGCGCGACGAGCTGGTCAAGCTTTTGGGTTGCGCGCCGGAAGAGGTGTTGTTCGCTTCGGGCAAATCCGGGATCGGGGTTGAAGCGATCCTCGACGCGGTCATCGAGCGCGTGCCGCCGCCCCAGGGTGAGCCTGCCGAACCCCTGCGGGCGCTCATCTTTGATTCGTTCTATGACGACTACAAAGGCGTCGTCGCCTATATCCGCGTCATCGACGGCTCGCTCAAGACCAAAAGCAAAGTGCGCTTTATGGCGACCAAGGTCCAGGCCGAAGCGCTGGAGGTCGGCGTCATGCAGCCGCGCATGAAAGAAACCGGCGCGCTCTCGGCCGGGGAGATCGGCTACCTGGTGACCGGCCTCAAGGACATTTCCGGCTGCCGCGTCGGCGACACGGTGACGCTTTCCGACGCGCAAGTGGAAATGCTGCCCGGCTACCGCGAGGTCAAGCCGATGGTTTTTGCCGGCATCTTTGCCAAAGAAGGTTCCAGCTACGAGCATTTGCGCGAGGCAATGCTCAAATTGAAGTTGTCCGACGCGTCGCTCATGTTCGAGCCGGAGCGCTCCACCGCGCTCGGTTTCGGTTTCCGCGTCGGCATGCTCGGCCTGCTGCACCTTGAGATCGTCCAGGAGCGCTTGCGCCGCGAACATAATTTGGATCTGATCGTCACCGCGCCCTCGGTGGCTTACCGCGTGGCCAAGACCGACGGCACGGAAATTATCGCCAAGTCGCCGCAAGACCTGCCCGATTATTCGCACATGACGAGCATTCAGGAGCCGTGGGTCAAACTCGCCGTCATTTGCCGCGAAGAAGACATTGGCGGCGTGCTCGGGCTCATTGCCGACAAGCGCGGCGTTTACAAGAACACCGAATATTTGGGCGAAGGCCAAAAGCGCGTCATTGTTTCCGCCGAATTGCCGCTCTCGGCGATCGTCATCGATTTTTACGACAAGCTCAAGTCGGTCAGCTCCGGCTACGCCTCAATGTCGTACGAATTTTACGACTACCGCCCGGCCGACGTCGTGCGTCTCAATATTCTGGTGGCCGAAGAGCCGGTTGAAGCGCTCGCCACTTTGGTCTACCGCGACGAAGCGCAGCGCGTCGGCCGCAGCATTGTCGAGACGCTCAAAGAATCGATCCCGCGCCACATGTTTGAAGTGAAAATTCAAGCCGCGATCGGCGGAAAAATTGTCGCCTCCGACCGGATCCCCGCCATGCGCAAGGACATGATGGCGAAAATGAGCGGGGGAGACGTCACGCGCAAAATGAAGCTTTT
>JAHFIF010000004.1:6874-22136 GCA_023246535.1 bacterium | reverse complement strand
AAATTCGGTTCGGTGTTTGTCGAGGCCGGGTATGATTGGGACAATGTCGTCGAAATCCCCGCCGGCACGCTGGCGGCGAAGGTCGATGCCGTTGGCGATTGCGTTGCCGGAATTTTGTGCCTCGACGAAGCGTATCTTTTGTCTTGCGCCGATGATGAAAGCGTCGGGCTTTTTCCGACCGCAACGGCCACGACAACGGCAACATCGGTGGCCACTTCGACGCCGACCGTAACTGCCACCTCCACCAGGACGACGGTGACGACAAACACGCCAACGGCCACTGCGACGGCGGTTGCCACCTCAACACCGACGGACACGGAAACCGAAACCGATCCGATCGAGACAAGCGTGGCGACTTCCTTGCCGACCGCTACGGCAACTTCCACCGCAACGGCGACAAAGACGACATCGACGTCAACGGCCACGTCGTCGCCAACCTCGTCCGTCACAGTGACAAATACCGGAACCGCAACGACCGGCACGCATACGGCCAGTTCGACGGCGGTCACCGTTGTTTTTCCGACCTATGTCACGACGACAACCGCAACGGCCACGGCAATCGTCACTGCCTCGGTAACGGCGGTAGCGACCGCAACGTCGGCCGTGACGTCCACTGCGTCAACGACTGTCACAAGCGCCGCTTCGTCGACGCCCGTCATCGACCTTTCCTGGGTTTGGGCGGACGGCGGCGGCGAACTGTGTCTTAATGCCGCCTATTTCGCCGGCGGCGATCAGGCGATCTTGCTCATTTGGAGCGGGCCGGGCGCCGATGCCGCCAAGGGGCCCGCATCAGACGAAGACGGCGGACGTTTTTGCTGGAACTTCACGGGGCGGGGGAAGGGGCTCTATTATTTCTGGGCCGATGTTCCTCTGGCGCCATGTTCGTCCGCGATTTGTCCGCGCGATTCTGTTGCTGACAACGGTGCTATGTACATGACCGCGCCCAAAGCCACGCCCGCCGCCCGCAAGTGGCTCCACTGCGAGTCCACCGGCTGCGACGGCGCGGCTTACTGGGACGGTTCAACGTTAACGCCAATGGGCGATTAAAACTCCGGGCTGAATTTCTTCCGAAATTCAGCCTTTTTCTTAGGTTTATTAAATGGATTATCTATTAAAAATTCGATATTGGATATTCTCCCAAACGCCCTAACTATCATTCTCAAAATCTGTTATAATAAACGAAACCACTTATCCGCATGAAGCACAATTTGCGGAAATTCATTCCACTTCTGTTTTTGGCCGTTATCTCGTTCGCGGTTATTTTGCCGTCGGCGGTTTTTGTTGCGCCGCAGCCGGTTTACGCCGCGCCCGGCGATCCCGCCACCCCTGCCGCCACGCCGGCCGCTCCCGCCAAGCCGCCGGCCGCTCCTGCGGCAACCGTCGAATCCAGTTGGATCGGCAACATGGTCCTGAGCGCCGTTAGCGCGATCATCCAATTTGTCGTTAACGCGCTCGGTCTTCTCACGATTGCGCTTATTCACATTCTTTTGCTGGTCGCAGGTTATAACTCTTACATGGATTCGCCGGCTATTACGACCGGTTGGATCGTGGTTCGCGATGTGGCCAATCTTTTCTTTGTGGCCATCATCTTGGTGGTGTCGATCGGTTCAATCGTTAATCCGGAGCGTTTTGGCGGGGTTAAAAAAGTTTTTCGCATTCTCCTTTTCGCCATTTTGGTAAATTTTAGCCGGACGATCGCCGGGCTCTTCATCGATATCTCGCAATTGGTGATGTTGACCTTTGTCAACGGTTTTGCCCAGGCGGCCGGCGGAAACTTTGTCGAAGCGCTCGGCATATCGAAAATAAACAGCGTTGCGCCCGGAACGGCGGCTTTGAGTTTTGCCTCGATGTTGGGCGCCTATATTTTGTCTTTGCTCATGATGATCATTATTACCGTGATCATCGCCGTTTTGGTCGTGGCGCTCACGGTGCGCATGGTGACGCTCTGGATGCTGGTCGTGCTCTCGCCGCTGGCCTTTGCGTTGGGCGCCTCCGACATGACGCACGAGCATTATGCCACGTGGTGGAAAAAGTTTTCCGCCGAGCTGACGACCGGCCCGATCGTCGCGTTCTTCCTTTGGCTCTCCTTGGTGTCTTTCCAGAACTCGCACGGATCGGACGTTACCGGCACGGAGCTTAAAGACACCAGTGCGGCTGGAAACGAAAACACCTCGGTCGACTGCGGTCCGACCGATTCATGCTCTCAGGAAAATTTGATCCGCTTTATCGTGGCTTCGTGCATGCTCCTCATGGGTCTTGGTTTTGCCAAGGAATTCAGCGGCGTCGGCGGCTCGCTGGCTGGCGCGGCCATGAGCAAGGGGAAGAAATACGCCCAAGGCGCGCTTAACTACGGCGTCAAAAAGACGACGTGGGCGGCCGGGAAAGCAGCGCCTGTTGCCGCCGGTGCGTTGGTTGGCGGTCCGATCGGTGCCGGCATCGTCTTGGCGGCGCGATCTTCTTACGGAAAAGCCGCCCTTACGAGGGGTAAGGCGGTAATGGGCCAAAGTTTGGCCGGCGGGAATAAAGTGGGCAATCGGCTGAGCACGGTTCCGGTTTTGGGTAGGTTGACCACCCGCGTGGGCATGGCTTTTTCCGCCAGTGCCAATAAAGATTACGCCGAAAAGACGAAGAAGGCCGATGAAAATATCAAAGGCGCGCTCCCAAGGCAGTTGGTCGCTATGTCGATGGGGCATGGGGTTGATAAGGCCACCGAGATGGCGGCCAAAGTTGCCGCTGCTTCAAAGGCGACGAAGGATACCGGTTGGGATGATGCAGCTAAGAGCAAGGCGCTTAATGAGGCCGAGTCTTACTTTAAGAGCGCCGGGAATAAGTCCGGTTTGGACGAGATTGAGAAACAACGAAAGAAAAATCCTTTGCTTGTTGATGCGCTTGAGCCGGCGACTGATGGATCCCCAAGAACAAAACGCGAACAGTTTGTCCAAAAAATGTCCGGTTCGGATCTTGTTGAATTGGACCCCAAATCAATAGAAGAGATCGCTGGCTTCATGACGCCCAATCAGCGCGAGCATATTAAGAAAAATGGCGGCGCGGAACGCGAGCATGCTGTTGATGCTTGGGAAGCTGGTCACCCGCCAACGCCCGATAAGCTCGCCTCAGACCTTAAAACTGGAACACAGCGCCCTGATGATGTTAACGCACACAGTCTAGAAAATGTTGATATCGCCGTTCGTCTTTCGGCGGACGACCTCAAGGGGAAGCTGAACGAAATTTTAAAAACGCCAGCCAAAAAAGAAAGTTTTAGACGCGGTGTTACCAACGCGCTCAACAGTGCTCCCAATGATCGTATCGATGCTGCAACCGGCAGGTATACACCCGGGTCGCAACAGGCCGCCGAGGGCTTGGTTCGCGCCGGTGGAAATATTAGAGACGCTTTCAGGGTCGATTCTAGCGGCGGTTTTACCAATGTTTCACCAAGCGGGGCGGATACATCTTTGGCCGACCAGAATGCCTTCATGACGGCGATGCGTGGGTCAAATTATGCTGATGTTGCTTTTGGCACCGATCCTGCGCTTTTGGCTCCGAGTGCTAATAATTTTGTGAAAAGAGTGATGACTGATATTAGCATCATGAATGTCGGCCGTTTGAATTCAATGCGACAGTCGGCTAACGGCAATGCGGACCAGTTAAAAGTCATTGACGCGCTTGCTTCGGCCATGCATGAAGCGTTTACCCGCCGCGCGGCTGTGGCCGGCCCGGATCAGAAAAAATATCAGCGTCAGGTTTCTCAGCTTGAGGATAATTACAGCGTTTAGTTATGTCGTCCGTACAGGAATTGGAAATTGAAAAAAAATTGGTATCTTTGCCAAAAGATATTTATGATTTTATTTTGGATCCGGAACAGGATGATACGGCAAATATTTATTCTGCCGCCGGTCTTGCGCTTGAACAAAAGCGTTTGATCAGGAACGACATTAAGCGCGTATATGTGGGGGATTTGCCAGTTGCTGATTTCTACGCGACGATCAAATCAAAGCTAGGGCTACCCGAAGATGTTCTAAAAAAATTTGTCGCCGACTTCATTGGTTATCGCTTTTTGCCGATTGATGACTACCTTAAGGGCCAGGCGTCACAGGCGTTGATCGCGATGGGCGTTAGCCCGAGCAATTATAACGTGAAAATGATCGTGGTGCGGGCGGCCAAGCCGCTTGACTTGGTGACGGAATTTTTGCACGAACATCCGGTCAATGTGCCGGCACACTTGGAGCAGCGGCTGCGGAAATTTTGGAATCGCGCGTCCGCGGCGTGCGGAAGGATGCCGATACGATCTCGAGGCTGGTGCATGCGGAAAAAATCGGGGGCGTGGAGTTGCCGCACGAGGAAGCGGAGGCGCTCGTTGAAGCGCTGGCGGCCAAGGTGGCCAGCGTGTCAATTTCGCCGGACAATGAGCCGGAGCCGGCGGCGGTCGTGCCGCCCGCGCCGGTTGTTTCGTCGGATGATTCTGGGTCGGAAGTTGCTGAAGAAGATCCGTCTGTAACCGTTATTCCGACGGTGGCGGCGGCGCCAAGAGTGATGACAACGACCGCTGTTGCGCCGGTTGCATCGTCAAAAAGCGGGCACGGCATGATGCCGGAAGACGAGCACGAAGCCAGTATCATCCGGGAAACGGTTTTGCCGAAAGTCGTCTCGCCGGCACTTTTTGACATGGAAGAGGAAATAAAAAAATGCATTGGCGTCGTCGTGGACGGCACCAGCACGCCGTTATCGGTCCCGCTTGAGGAACGCTATAAAACAGCCGTTGCCTCGCGTCTTAAAGGGATTCGCGACGCGGCGGAAACGCGCGACATTTTGGTTCGCGAAACGGCCAAAGGCGGCTTGGATTTTTCCGCCGCCGATGCCGACAAGGCCGTCGCCCTGATCGAGAACGAGATGAAGCTGATCGTCAACAAAAAGGAAGCGGCTTTAAAAAATGAAAAAACGGCGTTTGTTAAAAATTCGGTCGATGCCACTTTTGCCAAAGATGAATCGCGCAAAAAAGGCGAGCTCGAGGAGTTGGACCGGATGTACAGTTCGCTGACCGGGAAAGTGAGCAAAACGCCGGCGCCGGCCACCGTGCCGCCGGTTCCGGCCATGCCGGTGCCGCCGCCGCCCAAAGCCTCGGCCCCGGTTCCGCCGGCTCCTTCCCGGATCCCGGTCCCGCCGGCGCCGCCAGCGGCGACAATCGCCGCGGCGGTTTTGCCGAAGGTGCCCGCGCCGTTGCCGCCCGCTCCGACGGTCCAGCGGCCGTCGACCCTGCCATCGTCCGCTCCTTTGGCCCGTCCGAGCGTTCCGGCCGCCGCCGCTGCGCCATTGCCGCAACCAGTCGCGCCGGTTTCTTCGCCCGCGCCGCGACCCGCCGCACCGCCGTCGCCGTTGCCGCCACGCCCGATACCGCCGATTCCGCCATCGCCGCCCATGGCGCCGCCGCGCATGGTCGCGCCATCGCCAAAAATGCAGGATGTCCGACCGCTCAGCCAGGCTCAGCCGGCGGCGCGTCTCACCGGACCGGTCCAAGAGCTTTCCATCCTCACCTTGGCCGATTTTCGGCGCCTTTCCGCCGATCCGATCGAAGCTTGTCGCAAAATATCCGACAAACTTGATGTTTTGGAGGAGGCTTCTTATACCCAGCGGATCGCGGGCATTAAGGCTTGGCAAACTTCGGACGTTTACAAGCGGTATTTGGAAGTAATTAATGCGGCTTTTTCCGGCGGCAAACAGATTGCCGCGGCGATCGCCGAAAACCAGGCGGCCGGCCGCGAAACGCCCACGGAACGCGAAGTTCGTGCTATAATGGAATTGAACAAACAGCTTAAAGCCTAGCGACCATGCCCCAGCAGTTCGTTGTCCCGCAATTCATCGACGTCGAAGACAAGATCATCGGCCCGATCACGACCCGGCAGTTTTTGATCATCATGGCCACGACCATGATCCTGTTTGTCACGTACAAGATCCTGCGCTTCTTGTATTTTGTGCTGACCGGTTTGCCGGTGGCCGGGATCGCCGCCACCTTTGCCTTCGCCCGCGTCAACGGCGCGCCTTTCCACTTGTTTTTTTTGAACATTCTCCAGACATCGCGGCGCCCAAAGACCAGGGTTTGGTACAAAGAAATGAATGACACGGAATTGCGCGCCAGCCTCGCCGCCGCGCCGATCGCGCCGCCCAAAGCCGAGGCGCCAAAAGAGGCGATCGTGAGTTCGCGCCTTCAAGAACTGACGCTGGTCGCAAATACCGGCGGCGTCTATAATCCCGATGATTGGAAATAAAATGCCTGAAATGCAATCGCCAAAATTGACGAAGCCAAAACCAGGCCCTTCAACGGTGCGGTTTCTTGATATCGCCGAAATCCGCGACGATACCGTGGTGCTAAAAGACGGGACGCTGCGCGCCGTCGTTTTGGTCTCCTCGATCAACTTTGCCCTCAAGTCCGAGGACGAACAAGAAGCGATCATTTCGGCCTATGTGAGTTTCCTTAACAGTCTGGAACATCCGATCGAGGTGGTCATCCAGTCGCGCAAGCTCAACATCGACGCCTACATGTCCCAGCTGGTGCAAAAGGAACGCGAACAGACCAATGAGCTGCTGCGCGCCCAAATTTCCGATTACCGGGCTTTTATCAAAGACCTGGTCGACCTGGGCGAGATCATGAACAAGCGTTTCTACATTGTCGTGCCTTTTGATCCGTTCACGGCCAAAAATAAAAGCTTTTGGACGCGGCTTAAGGAAATTTTGTCGCCGGGGGTGGCCATTAAGCTGCGCGACAAGCAGTTTCAGGAGCGCAAGGCCGGCTTGGAGCTGCGCTTGAGCCGGATCATGGGCGGACTCCAAAGCATGGGGCTTTCCGCCGCCACGCTGAATACGCAAACACTGATCGAGCTGTATTATTCCGCCTACAATCCGTCCGTCGGCGAAACGCAAAAGCTGGGCGACGTTGATAAGCTGCAAGTTGAAATTTAATTATGGCCCTTTTTGGAAACAAGAAAAAAGTCACCGCCAAGGAGCGTTCGGCCGAAGAGCTCGCCAGGCTCGGCGAGGAAAAGATCACGCTTGAAGAGGAGCGCGTCTTCCGCCGCGGCGTCGTTAACGTCCGCGAATTGATCGCGCCGGCGTCTTTTGAGATTAGTCCGACTTTTGTGCGCCTGGGCGACCTGTATGCGCGCACCATTTTCGTCATTACTTACCCGCGCTACCTCGCCGTCGGCTGGTCGTCGCCGATCATCGGCATGAACCGGTCGCTCGACATCGGCATGTATTTTTATCCGATCAAAGCCGAGATCATCCTTAAGCAGCTGAAGAAAAAAGTCGGCGTGCTCGAGGCGCAGATCATCGGCGACGCGGAAAAGGGCGCGGCGCGCGACCCGCTCCGCGAAACGGCGCTGCGCGACATTGAAAAGCTGCGCGACGACCTGACCCAGGGCACCGAGCATTTCTTCCAATTCGGTTTTTACGTGACGATTTACGCCCGCTCGACCGACGACCTCGACAAGATCAGCGAAGAGATCGATTCGGCCTTCGGCTCGAAGCTTATTTATTCGAAACGGGTGCTTTACCAGGCGGAGCAGGGATATAATTCGACGCTGCCGTTAGGGAACGACGAACTGCAGATTGCGTTCAACATGAACAGTTCGCCGATCGCTTCCAGCTTCCCGTTCATTTCTTCCGACCTGACCTCGGACACCGGCGTGCTGTTCGGGATCAATCGCCACAACAACTCGCTGGTCATTTTCGACCGCTTTTCGCTCCAGAACGCCAACATGGTCGTTTTTGCCACCTCCGGCGCCGGCAAATCGTACGCCGTCAAACTCGAGATCTTGCGTTCGCTCATGATGGGCGTCGACGTCATTGTCATCGACCCGGAAATGGAATACCAGCATCTTTCCGACGCGGTCGCCGGCACCTACATCAACATCTCCCTTTCATCCGACTCCAAACTCAATCCGTTCGAATTGCCGCGGCCGATGGGTGAAGATACGACGACCGAGGACATCATCAGGACCGCGGTCATCACGCTTAAGGGCCTGCTGCGGCTCATGTTGGGCGCGATCACCACGGCTGAAGATTCGGTTTTGGACCGCGCGCTCTTGGAAACTTTCGCCAAAAAAGACATTGTCCCGGGAATTTTGCCCACCGACCTGGGCAAGTACGAGCCGCCGGTCATGCAGGATTTTCAAGAGGTTTTGGAAGGCATGGTGGGGACGGGGGATTTGGTCACGCGGCTCAAGAAATATACTGAGGGCACGTTCGCCGGACTCATCAACGCGCCTTCCACCGTCGACATGAAGAACCAGTTCGTGGTCTTCTCCGTGCGCGACCTTGAGGATGAGCTGCGGCCGATCGCCATCTATACCATCGTCAACTACATTTGGAACGTGGTGCGTTCGGAACGGAAGAAGCGCGTGCTCGTGATCGACGAAGCGTGGTGGCTCATGCAGCGCGAGGATTCGGCCAAATTCATCTTTGCGCTGGTGAAACGCTGCCGCAAGTACTATTTGGGGGTGACCACCATCACGCAGGACGTCAATGACTTTTTGACTTCGCCGTACGGTCAAGCGATCGTGACCAACTCGTCGATCCAGCTCCTGCTGAAACAGTCGCCGTCCTCGGCCGACCTGGTGCAAAAAACCTTCTTGCTCACCCAGAGCGAAAAGTTCTTGTTGCTCGACAGCGGCGTCGGCGAGGGGATATTCTTTGCCGGCTCCAAACACGTGGCCATCAAGATTATTGCGTCATACACCGAGGACCAGCTGATCACCACCGACCCCAAGCAGCTCTTGGAGATCGAGCAGGCGAAAAAAGAGTACGAAGCGCAACTAGCCGGAGAAGCTAACGCCTAAATATAACCGTATGAGCCGAGGAACAAAAATTACCATGGTCGTGATCGCCGGCCTGATCGTCATCGGGCTGATCATTTATTTCATCATCGCGCCGGTCATTACCCAGAATCTGCCGAAGAACGCCAATAAGCCCGTGACCGCGGCGCTGCCGACGACGAATACGCCGGCGGTCATTGCCAATGTCCCGAACGTTCCGCCGCCGGCCGAAGTCACGCCGACAACGGCGCAGGCGGGTACGGCGCGCACGATCGCCATCGCTTTTGCCGAACGTTTCGCCACCTATTCGAACCAGAACGGATTGGCCAATTTGGACAATCTCGAAGCGGTCTCGACGCCGGCGGTCTGGTCGTTCATTAAGGGTAGCTATCGGTCCGATCTGCTAAAAAGCATGCCGAA
The DNA here is from genome assembly GCA_023246535.1 of bacterium. Classification (GTDB taxonomy): domain Bacteria; phylum Patescibacteriota; class Patescibacteriia; order CAIQCM01; family CAIQCM01; genus CAIQCM01. The sequence continues at coordinate 12,912 of JAHFIF010000004.1, read as the reverse complement.
AGCGTCGTTGTATTATGCCATGACCTCGACGGCGTTGAACGCCAACGTTGCGTTGGTGAGCGCGACCGAGGCGAGCGCAAAGGTGATGATGCAGCGCGTGGAATCCGGAACGGTCTCGAAGGTCGCTTACGGCACGCTTGATCTGAAGCTGAAAAAAGTCGGCGACGCGTGGTTGGTCTCTTGGGAGGAATGGGAGAAATAAAAACCAATCGGTCGGCGCGCTTCGTTGTTGCCGCCTCCAATGCTCCCTCGACGTACGTTCGCGTACGCTTCGGTCCGCTTCTCGGCGGCGCCTAGAATCGCCCACGACCGCTTGGTTTTTAAATGTTAAATTCAACGAACAAATTCGAACGGATAAAAAGGGCGTTCTTGGACGCTCTTTTTCCGATCTATTGTCTCGGCTGCGGCCAAGAAGGCGGTTGGCTTTGCGTCGATTGCCATAGCGCGATCGCGGCCAAGCCGCTGTTTCTTTGTCCCGGCTGCGGGTTGGTTTCCGCCGGCGGCGTTGTCCATTCGTGCTGCCTCGACAACACGCCGCTCGCGGCGCTCATCTCGCCGTATCATTACGCCGATCCCAAGGTTCGCCGCTTGATCAAAGAATATAAGTATCACGGAGCGGGGGAGATAAAAAGGATTCTTTGCGGTTTGACCGCGGCGGGGGTCGGCAAGCTAAAAACGCTTTTTCCCGCGACGGCGGTGGTCATTCCCGTGCCGCTCCATGCCGCGCGCGAGCGCGAGCGCGGTTTTAACCAGGCGGCAACGATCGGCGGCGTGGTGGCGGAAACCTTGGGCTTGGCGGCGGCAACCCCTCTCACTCGCCGGAAAAAGACCGAAGAGCAGGCGCGGCTCGATACGGCCGAACGCCGTGCCAATTGCCAGCAGGCCTTTTCCAGCTTGCCCGTGGCCGGCGACGTCATTTTAGTCGATGACGTGGTAACGAGCGGCGAAACCATGCGCGCCGCCGCCCAGGCCCTGCGCGAGGCCGGCGCCCGCCGCGTGTTCGGTTTTGCCTTGGCGCACGGCCGCGGCGACCGACTGATCAATTAACTTTAAAACCATAACAAAAATGACCATCGCAGCGATGGTCATTTTTGGTGCACGCGGCAGGATTTGAACCTGCGGCCACCAGCTCCGCAAGCTGATGCTCTATCCGGGCTGAGCTACGCGTGCCTATTCGATAACAAAAAAAGGTTACATGAAGATCGGTTTTTCGTCAAATCTTCAAGATTCGCGAAACCATGTCCATGACCGGCTCGGAATCGCGCTCGATATCCTCGCGAATGTGTTTTTTGAGGAAGGTTCGCAGTTCTATGGGGTTTTGGCCGTCGATGGGAATGTGGTTCATCGGGAAGATGGAACGGGGTGTGTTGAAATGGAGGCTTTTAATGGGCGGGTCGTAAACGATCCAAAAATGGTCGATCGATGAATAGGGAATATAGTGCGAGCCGCGGCGGATGCCCAGCGGCCCGACCTCGACTTCGACGATCGGCGGTTTAACGCCGCCCTGGATGACCATGACCACGCCGACCATGACGATGATGACGGCCAAGAGGAAATTGTAGGTCAAAAAAGCAATGACCAGAATAGCGCCGGCAATGATTCCGGTGAGGACATACCACAATGTCCCGCGCTCGTAGTGCGGGTAGGCCGAGATCTCTCATTTGGCGAAAATTTGTTCGTGGGCCGGGCGGTCGGAGTCGGGCATATGACGTTTATATTATACACCATTTTTACGAGTCTTCATATTTGCCTGGTTTTGGCGGTGATTGTCGACCGCGCCCTTGAACAGCACGGAGTATTCCCGCGCCGAACGGTCCCAGGAGAAGTCTTTTTTCATGACGCGCTTTCTCATCGATTTCCATTCGGCGCGATGGCGCCAGCTTGCATAGGCGCGTGTCATCGCGATCAAGAATTCCAGCGGGTCCATGTTGTCGAAAAGAAAACCGGTGTTGCGGCCTTCACCCGGACGGTCGTCGTCGATCGTGTCGGCCAAGCCGCCGGTCCGCCGCGCGACGGGAACGGCGCCGTAGCGCATCGCCTCCATTTGGGTGAGTCCGGACGGCTCATATTTCGAAGGGATGAGAATGACATCGCACCCGGCAAAGATGAGATGCGGCAAATCGTTGTCATAATGCATGACGGCCGACATTTGCGCCGGCAGCTTTTTCTGCAGGTCCAAGAAATAATCCATGAGTTCGGTTTCGCCGGTTCCGACGATGATCATTTGCGAACCGGTGGCGCGGAGAAAGGTTTCGAGAACGGATTGAAGCAGGACAAAACCTTTTTGTCTGGCGATCCGGGAAACCACGCCCATGACGAAAATGCTTTTGTCCTGGGGCAATCCCAATTTTTTCTGCAGCGCCGCTTTGTTCTCTTTGCGCGCGTCAAAATTTCCGGAAGAAAAATTTGCCGCCACAAACTTGTCCGTGGCCGGATCGTTGGTCTTGTAATCGATGCCGTTCAGGATGCCGAACAGTTTGTCTTGTTTTTGGCGCAACAGGTCCTCGAGTCCTTCGCCGTACTCGGCGGTGGTGATCTCTTTGGCGTAGGTCGACGAAACCGTATTGATAATGTCGGCATGCGAGATTCCGCGGCGCATGGGGTTCACGTCGTTCATCCGCAGGTCAAACAAGTCGGGGAGCGCGCCGTAGCCATCGTCGCGCGAGGTTTCGGCGGTGAAACGCTGCGGCTTGTCGGTGCCTTGGGCGGCCAAATTATGAATGGAAAACACGGTCGCGATGTCCGCGAGCGCCTTATGGTCCTTGTAATCGGTCTTTAAAAGGTTGGGCAAATATCCCGACATCCAATCGGCGCAAACGATCACATCCGGCGTCCATGACCGGTTGGCATTGAGGAACTCCAGGCAGCCGCGCGAGAGCAGGGCAAAGCGGATCCGGTCGTCGGCATATCCGTAAACATTGGAGCGGAGTTCGTAATACTCCTGGTTTTCCAAGAAATAGGTGGTTACCGGATCTTCGTTCGGCGCGGTCGGTTCGTATTTGCGAACATTGCAAATTATTTTTTTGGCTCCGTCTTCAAAACCGCTCGGCACATTGAGGTTTCGCTGAACGTAGGACAGTTTGAATTTTTCCTGGTCGATGTTGCCGTAGAGCGGGATCATGACCCGGGGGTCATGGCCGAGCCGTTTCAGCGCTCTGGGCAGCGAGAACGTGACCTCGCCCAAGCCGCCGACTTTGGCAAAAGGCGCTTCCTCCGATGATAAGAAAAGAACTTTTAATTTATCCTTTTTAATCCCGAATAATTTTGTTATTTTAGCCATATCTACCATGGTACTCCTACCCGGCCAAAATACCTACGCTCGGCTATTCTAAAATGTATTCCCAGCCCGGCTGCCAGGCGCCTTGTTTCCGCCAGTCTTCGGCAAACGCCTGTTCCCAGGTCTTCCCTTTGAGCAAAACGTCGAGGATGAGCTGCGGGGCTTTGTGCGAGACAATGGCCACTGAGCCGTTTTCATTGTTTTGTTTGAGAAATTCGAGGAAACCGAAGATCCGCTCTCTGACGTCCTCGTAGCATTCGCCGCCGTCGAATCGTTCTTTAATGCGCTGCTCCTGGAGCGGTTCGACGACCGCGCTCGGCGCGCCGTTCAATTTTCCGTAATTGCACTCCCGCAGCCGGCTGTCCTCGACGATCGGCGTTCCTTCGGCAAAGCAGAGTTTGGCGGTTTCGGAAGCGCGCTTCAGATCCGAACAAAAGACGACGTCGTATTGGCGGTTTTTGATTTGCGCCTTGAGTTCAAGCGCCTGCTGTTTTCCTTTTTCCGAAAGCGGCGGATCGGACCAGCCGGACGAGATCTTGTTCTCGTTGTCGGCGGTGGCGCCGTGCGGGAAATAGGTGATGACGATGGGCATAGGCTAGATCCGGTATAAATAAATGGATTGGCGGTTCGGCGGCTGGTCGGCGGCGACCAGCTCCAGGCCGGGGATGGCAAAGGCGTAAGAAATGACGCGCGCGCCTTTTTTAAGTTCGGACTCCAGCTTGTTTTTTATTTTGGGCATGGCGGGAGGCGTAAGAAAGAGATAAACGATGTCGGCGTCCGACAGGTTTTGGCGGAAGAGATTCTTGAAAGCGATCTTGGCGCGGGAGCGGGCCGCGGCGACTCGGACCAGCGACATGAAATACGACATGAGCGAAATGTCCAAGCCGACGGCCTTGGCCCCGGCGCGCGACGCCTCAACGACGAGGCGCCCGTCGCCGCAGCCAAGGTCGTAAAAGACCTCGCCCGGCGCGATGGTCGCGAGTTTTAAAACGCGCTCCATGTCCTTGCGCCGCGTCGGCAGCCACGGGGCGGAACTGGCCAAGATCATCGTCACCAAAAAGACGATGAGGATGAAAAAAACGATGCCGGGAATGATGTCCATACGTATATTCTACGCCCCGTTTCTTACCTGAGCAAAGCGTTCATTTCTTCGATTAACGCCGCGGGGTCTTTTTCGCGGCCGTTTAATAATTGCAAGATCGCTTCTCTGGTCATGGCTTTCTCGTCCCGGAGGGCGTCGGCAAGCTTGACGATCTTGCCGACATGTTCGCCGGGCTTGAAGCCAAGGAGCATGAGATCGCGGCCCCGGAGCAGGGAAACGGGTTTGCTGTTCTCGACCTCGATCGCGCGCGCCCGCGTGAGCAGCCACTTTCCGGCCGGGAATTCATGCAGGTTGAGCAAGAGCTGGTCCTTGACCTCAGGGTCTTCAAATGGGCCGCGGCCGATCACGTCGGCTTCGGAAACGAGAACCAGTTCGTTGATTGTCGCCGGGCTCAGGTTGGCGGCCAGGCGGCGGATGGAACCGTCGGAAACGTCTTGATGGCGCAGCGTTTCGTCGCCATAGAATTGGATCGGCATGAGGTGCATGGCAACCAGGCGCGCGACTTTGTCGCGAACGACGGCCGGGGCGCCAAGCGTGGCCAGGAATTTTTTGGCGGGTTCCTCGCCGGCGGCTTCATGGCCGTATGAGGTGATCTTTTTCTCTTCCTGTTTCGTGGTCGTTGGTTTGCCCAGATCATGGCAAAGGGTGCTTAACATGACCGTTAATGCCGTTTCTTCATCAAGCTGTTCGCGGCGGATTATTTTGGCGGCTTCATCGACGCACATGAGCGTATGCACCCAAGCGTCGCCTTCGGGATGCCATTCAGGCTCCTGCGGCGTGGCGGCGAGCGGCGGAAATTCCGGGTGGATCTCATTAAAAACTCCTAGCGCCATGCCGGCCGTGAGGCCGAGCGATGGTTTGCCCGATTTTAGCAAGAGTTTTTTCCATTCTTCGTACAGCCTTTCCTTTGGCAGGTCTTTAAGTTCGGGCACCATTGAGGAAATGATCTGCCGACTTTCCGGATCGATCGACAAACCAAGCCGCCCGACGAATTGCAGGGCGCGCATGACGCGCAGCGGATCGTCGCGGAAGCGCTCGGCGTCGGTGACGCGCAAGATGCGGTCTTTGAGGTCTTGCGCGCCGCCGAACGGATCAAAGATTTCCCCGGTCAGCGGATCGCCGACCATCGAGTTGATCGTAAAATCGCGGCGCTTGGCGGCCTCGGTCACTGACATGTCCGGGTCGATGCTGACGTCAAAACCTTTATGTCCGGCGCCGGTCTTTGAATCGGCGCGCGGCAGCGAAAGGTCGATATCGACGCCTTCGCCGAGCGAGATCTTTAAAATGCCAAAGGCCTTGCCGACCTCGGAGACTTTGCCGAAGCGCCGGGCGACTTCTTCGATCTGTTCAGGTTGGAGTTTGTAAACCTCAATGTCAAAATCTTTCGGGATCTTATGCGCGAGCATGTCGCGGATGCATCCGCCAACAAGGAGCGCCCGACCGCCGATCTCCTGGAGCGCGCTTGCCAATTCGACGGTCGCCCGGTAGACGCGGGCGTGTTCGGACATGTCGTTGGCTTCGAGGACATTGATGAACTCATCGGGAAGGGGGAGTTTTTCAACGATCGGTTTTTCACGTTCATTGGCTGGTTCAATTGCTTCGATCGGTGCGAATCGGCCTTCTCCCGAATTATTCATAGTGATGAATTCATGGATTATA
>JAHFIF010000004.1:0-6864 GCA_023246535.1 bacterium | reverse complement strand
CAAGTTTTCGGCGTTTTTCTGGCTATTTGGCGGGCAATTATTTTTTCAGTTCGGCGAGGTCGGCCAAGACTTGGGTCGCGTGTTCGGCCGGCTTAACGCTGTCATAGGTTTTGGCGATCTTCCCGGCGGGGTCGATCAGGTACGAAATGCGCTTGGTCCAGGCGCCGCTCGCTTCATAGGCGGCGACGATCTTTTTTTCCGGATCGGACAACAGCGTGAACGGCAGTTCGTGTTCCTTGGAAAAACCGGCATGGCTTTCGACCGAATCGGTGCTGACCCCGAGGACGACGGCATCGATCTTTTTGAAGCCTTCGTAATTATCGCGGAGGGTGCAGGCTTCGGTCGTGCAGCCCGAGGTAAAGTCCTTGGGATAAAAGTATAAGAGCACCCACTTGCCCGCATAATCGGACAAATTATGGGTTTTTCCGTCCTGATCCGGCGCTGCAAACGCCGGCGCTTTGCTGCCAACGGTAAGCATATGTTTTTGATTAAGGATCAATGCAACAGTTTACCGCCGTTCGTTGCTTGCGGCAATACGGAGCGCGGCACGGGGCTGTCCCCATGCCGCCTCCGTTGACAAACGCGCGCCGGTCTCTACAATGGTATATGCCGCTCTGACGGTTTTATGAAAAATTTCCTGAAAAAATATTTTGGCTACGAGGAATTCCGGCCGCTGCAGCAAGAGATCGTCGAAGGCGTGCTGGCCGGCCGCGACACGGTCGTGCTCATGCCGACCGGCGGCGGCAAGTCGCTGTGTTTCCAGTTGCCCGCCCTGATGCAGGACGGCGTCGCGATCGTTGTTTCGCCGCTCATTTCGCTCATGAAGGACCAGGTTGACGCCTTGCGGGCCAACGGGGTTGCGGCCGAGGTCGTTAACAGCACGCTTTCACCGTCGGAAATTTATGACGTGATGGAGCGGGCGCGCCGCGGCGAGCTGAAACTTTTGTACATTGCGCCGGAGCGGTTCGCTTCTTTCGGCTTTGAGAATTTTTTGAGCACGCTGAAGATCAGCCTTTTTGCCATCGACGAAGCGCACTGCATTTCGCAATGGGGGCATGATTTTCGTCCCGATTACCGCAACTTGCGGACGCTCCGCGAAACATTTCCGCGCGTTCCCATTATCGCGCTCACGGCCACGGCCACGCCGCGCGTGCGCGAGGACATCATCAAGCAGCTGGCGCTGCGCGAGCCCAGCGTTCATGTTTCCAGTTTCAACCGGCCGAATTTGAGCTACGAGGTCATGCCGAAAAAAGATTCGCTCCGCACGGTGCTGGCGCTGCTCTCCGAGGTAAAAGGGGAGAGCGCGATCATTTATTGCTTCTCCCGGAACGATACCGAGAATTTGGTCGAGAAATTGAACCGGCACGGCTTTAAGGCTGCCGCCTATCATGCCGGATTGAATGCCGACACGCGGCGCGAGAACCAGGACCGTTTTATCCGCGACGAGGTTGACGTCATGGTGGCGACCATCGCCTTCGGCATGGGAATCGACAAGCCCGACGTGCGCCTGGTCATCCATCACGGGCTGCCCAAATCGATCGAGGGCTATTACCAAGAGACCGGACGCGCCGGGCGCGACGGCCTGCCATCGCGCTGCGTGCTGCTTTTTTCGTACGCCGACAAATTCAAGCAGGATTATTTCATTCGCGCCATTTCCGATCCGGAAGAACAGCGCCAGGCGCAGGAAAAGCTCGAGCAAGTGCTGCAATACGGTTATTGGAAAGGCTGCCGCCGGCGTTATTTGCTGAAGTATTTCCACGAAGAATATCCGTCGAACGGCTGCGGCAATTGCGACGGCTGCGTTACTTTTGCGCCGCTGGTTATGCCGGAGGCCGGCCGCGTTGTTTTGCCCGTCCGCGCCGCGCGCGGCGCCGCCGCTGCGGGCGATTTCGACCAGGCACTGTTCGAGGAACTGCGCAGCGCGCGCATGCAGGAGGCGCGCCGTGCCGGCGTACCGCCGTACATTGTCTTCGGCGACAAAACGCTTAAAGAGATGGCCGCGCGCCTGCCGCAGACGGCCGCCGCCTTCCTGGAAATAAGCGGCGTCGGCGAAAAGAAACTGGCGCAATACGGCGAGCTCTTTATGAACATTGTTCGCCGCCACGCCTTGGCGCAACTGAGCGCGCCCTCGCGTCCGGCTCCGGCGGCCGTTTCAACCTACGAAGAAACGCGCAATTGCCTGCTGCAGGAAATGCCGCTGGAAAAGATCTCATTGCGGCGCGGTTTGGCGCCGGGCACGATCATCGGCCATATTGAAAAAATGTTGCTGGAGGATCCGCATTTGGACGTGTCGTACCTGCGGCCGCCGTCGGGGCGCTTGTCGGCCATCAGGGACGCCTTTGAGCAGAGCCGGGGCCGCGCGCTGGCGCCGGTCCGCGAAATTTTAGGCGAGGATTATTCGTTTGACGAACTGCGGCTGGCCAGGATATTTTTAGGCGAGGATAATTAACGTGCTTATGAAAAAGATCGTCTTGGCCTCAGGGTCGCCGCGTCGGCGAGAAATTCTGGAAAAGACCGGGCTGCCTTTTGTCGTTCGCGAAAGCGCCTACGAAGAAGACATGACCCTGCCGCTCACGCCCATCGAACTGGTCAAGCATTTGGCCGCCGGCAAGGCGCGGGCTGTTGTGCCGCACGAACCGGACGCGCTCGTGATCGCGGCGGATACCTTCATTGTTTTTGGCGACCAGGTTTTGGGAAAACCGAAAACGGCGGAGAAAGCGCGCGCGATGCTGCAAATGCTGAGCGGCAAAGAGAACCAAGTGGTGACCGGGGTGGCGATCGTTGATACCGCGACCGGAACCGAGGTTGTTTTCCACGACATTGCCAAAGTTTTCATTAAAGAATTGTCCGACGCGACGATTGAGGCTTACATTAAAACCGGCGACCCGCTCGACAAAGCCGGCGCTTACGCCATCCAGGGGATTGGCGCCGTGCTCATTGAAAAGATCGAAGGGGATTTTTTCGCCGTCATGGGCCTGCCGCTTTCCCGCCTGGCCGACGAGTTAAAACAATTTGACATTTATATTTTGTAAAAGCCGACCCGACGGATTGACATTTTTTGCGATTTGCGATAAGTTTTTCAGTCAAACAGATCGCTGACAATTTGCGGAAAGGAACGGAAAATGAAACGCAAAGGAATGAAGAAGAGCGCGCGATCGCTTGAAGGAACGGAAAACGAGAATCATGCCAGTTTTCTGGCCAGGTTCGAACTGAAGGTCACGCCGGACGAATTGCTGTACCTCGACATGGCCTATGACTTTTCTAAGCGGGCCCATGAAAAACAGTGGCGCGAAACCGGCGCTCGCTACTTCGAACACGCGCGCGGCACGGTCATCATTCTCGTCGATGAACTGGGGATCACCGACGTTGGCTTGGCCATCGCCTCGATCTTTCATGATTGTCCCGAAGATACTTGGCTGATGACGCTGACGCGAATCAGGCTTATCTTCGGCGAGCGCGTGGCCAGGATCGACGCGGCCGTGACCAAGCCCAAAGATGACGATCCGCGCTTCAGGTCGAAGGCGGCCGCCAAGCGTTGGTATTACGCCAACATCAAGGCCTCGGATGTCGACGTCAAGCTGGTTAAGCTCGTGGACCGCTTGCAGAACACGCGGGCGCTGGTCGCTTGCTCCCGCGAAAAGCAGCTGCGGAAGATCGCCGAGACGCGGAAATATATTCTTCCGCTCATCCCGGACGTCGCCAAGGTGTATCCCCGGGTTGCGAAATTGCTGACGCAAAAGTTTGCCGAAGCGATCGCCGCACTCGCCTGACGTTCGAAAACGACACGACCCCGGAGCCGGCGCTCTCGGGGTCTTTTTAAATCTCGATCCTTTTGTAATTCAGATCCTGCAGCTTGTTTTCAAGGTCGGAATATTTTTTCCCGCAGACCATCCCGCCGGCGATGAATTTTTCCTGCGTCACGTCGACGAGTATCCAGGGCGGGGGAATGAACGCGGACTTTTTTTCGAGCGAATCAAATTCAACGTCGACGAGCACCAGCCCGGCCAGTTCATTGCGAAAAACATCGACCTCGTAATTGACGCCGTTCTCTTGATAGTAAAATCGCGTCTTTTGAACCCTTTTGCCCGGCAGTTGCGCCAGATCGGAATACTCGTCTTCGGTCAGCGGGATCGTCGTTTCCAGCTGCCGCGAGGCGTCGCCGTCGGCAATTGGCTGCTTTTTGGTGATCTCCAATTTTGCACCGCATTTCCTGATCCTGAGGGTCGAATGCGCGGCGGTGGACGGAATGTAAATATCAAGCATCTCCTTGGCGGGAGAAGCTGATACGCCGTCGGGCAGGTATTTGGGCAGATAGGTCAGTTCAAGTTCTTCCATGATCGATGCAAAAATCTTTATCAATCAAGCGGAGGGGGTGAGATTCGAACTCACGGAGCTTATTAGGCTCAACAGTTTTCAAGACTGTCCCAATCGTCCACTCTGGCACCCCTCCGCTCGGTTGATAAGAAATTGCTTGGCAACTATATATGTTTTTCGGTTATTCTTCAAGGCCGTCGGTCATTGCTGCTTTGCGATGCGAACGGCGGCGCCAGAGGATGACGACGGCGAGAGCGACGGCGGCAATAACGATATAACCGAGCTTTTCGGCGATCGGCGAGGCGTAGGTCCAGGTTTCGCCGAAGATGCGGCCGTAAACGAAGTTGAGGGCGGTTTCAAGCGTTTGGCCGATGATGTCGGCAATGATGAAGGCGCGCCAATTAAGTTTGGCAAAACCGACAACCAGGTTGGCGACCGGCGTGATCGAGGTGGTGAGGCGCGTCGCAAAAACCGCGATCGCGGGGTGCGCGGTAACGCGCCGCTCCAGCCGGGCGACGAACGGCGCGGCCATGACCTTCTTCCAGCCGAAGCGCTCGATGATCTGGCGTCCGTAGCGGCGCGCCAAGCCAAAGCCGACCAAGTCGCCGATGATGTTGCCGGCCGTCGCGGTGACGGCAACGGCCGCCGTGTTCATGTATCCTTGTCCTGCAAAAACGAACGAGGCGACGGTGACCGCGCCGGAGGGAATGGGGACGGCAACCGCGGCGACGAAAGTGATCAGAAAAAGTGCCGCATATTTGTACAGCAGGACGAATGAGAGAAGGGAGCCGAGCAGCGACGTCATTATTTTGTCGCGTTATTTTGAACTGACAAGAACGCCTGCACAGCGGCTTTGACCGCCGTTAAGACAATCGCCGGATCGCTCCGGCGATCGGAGGCGTAGCGTTTGACCGTCATGCGCGGATATCGCGCATCGGTTATCGAGAGCGAAGCTTTTAGATATTCGGGCGGTAATTTGAAGATTCGGTTCAAATAGTCAAAAGTCATCCAAGTGGCAATGGCCGCCGGTTCAAGCGCGGCCGGTCGTCGCAGGTTTGGGTGGTGAATGCGGTTTTGCGGGGCGAGTTCGCCGAGTCCGTAGGTTGCGTCAATGTTGCTCTCGATCGCGTAAAGGGTGAAAACGATCACGCTGAAAAACGCGACGGAAAGCACGGCGCGCCACAAATTATCTTTTCGCCATTCGCTTTTTTTGAGAACCTTTTTCATGGCTCTATTGTATCATAAAAAAGACCTCGCCGAGACGAGGTCTTTTTAAACGTTTGAAGGTGTTGACCGTTATTTGATCAGCTCAATCATGCGTTCGACCGACGCGCCGTAGGCGTTCATATCGAAGCCGGCCGGGTATTTTTTGGTGAAGGTGACCAAGTTGGTCTGCGTCGTTTCTTTGCCTTTTTTGTCAGTCGACATTAAGCGGAAGACAAAGTAGTCGGTCCGTTCGCCGGGTCCGGCATTCAACTCGGTTGTCGTCTGGCAGGAATATTTATAATGGTTATCGGTAACGTTCTTATAGACAGTGTCGGCGGTCACGTAGCAATCGCCCTGCAGATGCGAATCGTTGTTGTCGAGGATTGAATAGGCCCAGGTCGTCGGCGCAGTCGCTCCTTTGCCCGGCGTTTTGATCGTGATGCCGGCCTTGGTCAAAGTCGAAGTCCAGGCGCTGTCGTCGATCGGCGTGGCCGGCGGCGTGACCGCCGGGAGATCCTTCAGGTTGGCCGCCTCCGCCGCATGGCCGGCATCGGAACCGGTCTGATCGCCGCCGAAGGCGGGCGTATTCGCATTAGCATTGGCGTTCGTATTCGTCTCCGCGCCCGGTTCCGTGGTTGACGCGCACCCGGCCCCAAGCAAGGCCACGGCCGCTACCGTCCCGATGAGTAAAGCAAACTTCTTCATAACGCGTTTCGTTAAGATTATTCAATCTAATTACCACGTTCCGTTATGGTTGGAAAGGCGTAACTCCATTAAAACCGGGATCGGCCGTCTGGCGTAAATAAGAAAAAGGAGTCTCGACAGACTCCTTTGAAAATTCGATTTTTTCGTTTAGGCGTGGAGAACCGCGTAGGAGAGGACCGGCATGACGGCGCCGTCCTGTTCCTCGACCCCGAGCGGCCCGCCGGCGAAGAGCATCTTCTTGGTCTCGCCGTAGTAGTGCCAGTTGAACGGAACGGCACAGACTTGCGACGGGACCGAGCCGAGCGACAGTCCCTTGATGCCCCAGCCGCCCGCCATGTCGGTCCAGTCGTAGATGTCGGGACGCTTGACGACGGTCTTGTCGCCAGTGTTCACGTAGTTCACGAAAGCCGAGATCCACCCGTTGAAGACGCTGCTTCCGGAGTGCGACTCGTGTTTGTAGATCGAGCTCCAGAAACGCTCGTCGGGATGTCCGCCCTCCGCGGTCCGTACCAGTTCGTCGAGGACCGGCAACAGGTGGTGGAAGTAGGCCTCGAGGTGCTTGCCGAAAGTTTCGGCGAGCTTGCCGGCAGCGTTGCGGAGGCGACGGTAGTCGTCAGCTGCGCCGGCCAGTCGGACCTC
>JAHFIF010000058.1 GCA_023246535.1 bacterium | reverse complement strand
GGCTTGTTGCGCAAAAACAGGCCGGGAACAGCCTAAGCGGTGCGCGGCTGTTGTGGTCGTTCCGCATTGGCAAGAGAAAGCAGATCACTTTCGCCTACGCGCTTTACGTCGATGTCTTCATTGGCGCGGAAAATCGCCACAAAACGAACGAGTTCATCATTGCCCGGCCGGATATTTCAACGGTGGTGGCTTATCGAAAAACGCCCGATCCACAAGAGACCGAGATCGTTCTGATCCGCGAATTCCGCAGCGCCAGCCGGACGCGTGACGGCTTCATCCGCGAAGTTCCCGGCGGTTCGTCGTGGACGGCCGGCGAAGAAATTGCCGCCACGGCGGCGCACGAGTTTGCCGAGGAAACCGGCTTCGCCATTGCGCCAAACCGCCTAAGGAAGATCGGCGAACGCCAGCTGTGCGGCACCTTCTCGACGCACCAGGCGCATGTCTTTGCCTGCGAACTGACCGCCGCCGAAATGGACCGGCTGCGCCAAGACGCGGTGCGCGGCGAACACCACGGCGTGGCCGAAGACACGGAACGAACTTACGTCGAAATTCATCGCCTGGGCGACTTGCTCGATCCCCAATCCAACGCCGTCGATTGGTCGATGGTCGGGATGATCATGGCCGCGCTCGCTTAAAACAAACAACCTTCCGCCCAAGCGGAAGGTTGTTTGTTTTTACCACTCCAGCGCGCCGCCGGTCTTGTACTCGGTGACCCGCGTTTCGAAAAAATTCTTTTCTTTCGAGAGGTCGATCGTTTCGCTCATCCAGGTAAAAGGATTTTGCGAATTGAATTGCGACGGCAAGCCGATGCGGTTCAAGCGGCGGTCGGCGATGTATTCGATGTATTGCTTGAAGCTGTCGGCATTCATCCCAAAAATTCCCTTGGGGAAAGCCGTGGTCGCAAACTGGTACTCGAGACGCGTCGCTTCCTTCACGTGATCGATCATTTTTTGCTGAAAGGCCGGCGTCCACAATTCCGGCTGTTCGGCTTTGATCGTGTTGACCATCTCAATGCCGAAATTCAAGTGCTGCGATTCGTCGCGCATGATGTACTCGATCTCCTCGGCCGTGCCCACCATCTTGTTCTGGCGCTTAAAACCCAGAATGACGGCGAACGAACTGTAGAAGAAGATCCCCTCCATGATGACCGAGAAGATGATGATGTTCTCGAGGAATTTTTGGTCGGCCTCGAGCGTGCCGGTCTTGAACGACGGGTTGAAGATCCCTTCGTTAAAAGCGAGAATGAACGATTCTTTTTCGTAGATGCTTTTGACCTCGCGGTACATGTTGAAGATCTCGCCTTCGTCCAACGCCAGCGTTTCGACGATGTACTGGTAGGCGTGGGTGTGGATGGCTTCTTCGTAGGCCTGGCGCAACAAATACATCCGGCATTCGGGCGAGGTGATGTGGCGGTACGCCGCAATCACGATGTTGTTGGCGGCGATCGAGTCGGCGGTGGTGAAAAAGCCGAGCACCGTCTTAAAGGCCTTGCGCTCGTCCTCGGTCAGGACGATCGGCGAGCGCCACTGCTCAACGTCCTTTTGCATGTTGATCTCGGTCGGCAGCCAATGATTGGCGTTCCCCACCGTGTAAGCGTCCCAGGCAAAAGTGTGCTTCATCGGGTAGAGTTGGATCACGTCCGCGTCGGCGCCATTGATGATCCGGCGATCGTTGATATTGATCTTGTCGGTCGTGAATTTTATCGGCATATTTTTTTAATTTCCAAGAACCAAGAACCAATTTCCAGGCCAGGACTTAAGACGAAATTATTGACAGGCCTCGCAGTTGGGGTCGTCGATGCGGCAGAGACCTTTGAGTTCGTTGGGGTTAGCCTCGGCCTTGGCGACGACGGCCGCGAATGGTGCTGGAATCGGTTCGGTCTTAGGAGCAACAGCAAGAGGCGATGCCTCGGCTGGCGAAGCTTGGAGAGGCTTCGCCTCGGACGATTTAGCCACAACAACTGACGAACGGTTATGTGTCGAACCGAATTCCGCGGTGGAAACGGTCGACTTTTCAACCTGCGAAGCGGCCAGCGTCCGCAAATAATAAGTCGTCTTCAAGCCCATTTCCCACGCCAGCAAATAGATGTCGTTAATGTCCTTCCCCGAGCTGCCGGAATAGAAGATATTGACCGATTGGCTTTGGTCGATCCATTTGCCGCGGTAAGCGGCGGCTTTGATGAGCCAATACGGTTCAATCTCAAACGTCTCCTTGTACTTGGCGCGGATCGGCTCCGGGATCTCGCCGATCGCCGTCACCTTGCCGTCATGGTACTTGAGCAATTCGGCCATCCGCGCGTTCCACAGCCCGGCTTTTTTAAGATCTTCAATCAAATACTGGTTCGACACGGCGAAGTCGCCGAATTGGTTCGACTTCACGTAAATGTTCTTGTAGATCGGTTCGGTCGACGGCAGCGAGCCGGCGATGTTCGAGATGGTCGCGGTGGGCGCGATCGCCATGCAGTTGGAATTGCGCATCCCATGCCGCTTCACGTTGGCGCGGACCGCCGACCAATCGAGGACGCCGCCGCGCGGCACCGGGATCGGCAGGCGGCGTTCGCGTTCCAGCAGGTCGAGCGTGTCGACCGGGAAAATTCCCCGGTCCCACTTCGACCCTTTAAAGCTCGAATAACTCCCCCGCTCGCGCGCCAATTCCGACGACGCTTTGATCGCGTGGTACGAAACCGTTTCCATCGACGTGTCGGCAAAATGGACGCACTCCTCGGAGGCGAAATCGATGTCCATCTGGTAAAGCGCGTCCTGGAAGCCCATGATCCCGAGCCCGACCGGACGGTGGCGCGTCGAAGCCTCGCGCGCTTCCGGCGTGGGATAGAAATTGAGGTCAATGACGTTGTCGAGCATGCGCATGGCGAGCGTCACCGTCCGTTCGAGGCGCGCCTCGTCGAGTTTCCCATTGGTAATATGGACCGCCAGGTTGACCGAACCCAAATTGCAGACCGCCGTTTCCGCGGCCGAGGTGTTGAGGGTTATTTCCGTGCACAAGTTTGAGCTGTGAATGACGCCGGCGTGGTCTTGCGGCGAGCGGACATTGCACGGGTCCTTGAAGGTGAGCCACGGATGCCCGGTCTCAAAGAGCATGGAGAGCATTTTCTTCCACAGATCGCGGGCGCGCAATTCGCGGGACAATTTTATTTCCCCGGTTTTGGCTTGGGCTTCGTATTGCGTATACCGCTCTTCAAAGGCGGCGCCGTAAATATGGTGCAGGTCGGGCGTTTCGTCCGGCGAGAAGAGCGTCCACATGCCGTCCTCTTTAACGCGCTTCATGAACAGGTCCGGGATCCATGCGGCGGTATTCATGTCGTGGGTGCGGCGGCGCTCGTCGCCGGTGTTCTTGCGCAGTTCGAGGAAGCCCTCAATGTCGTAATGCCACAATTCCAAGTAGGCGCAGGCGGCGCCGCGGCGGCGGCCGGAGCGGTTGATGGCGGCGGTCGTGTCGTTGGCGATCTTGAGGAACGGAATGACGCCCTGGCTTTCCACGCCGGTGCCTTTAATTTTGGCGCCGGTCGCCCGCAGGTCGGTCCAATCGTTGCCCAAGCCGCCCGACCACTTGGAAAGCTGGGCGTTGTCGCCGATCGATTTGAAAATATGGGTGAGCGAATCGTTGACGGTCGTAATGTAGCAAGAAGACAATTGCGCGTGCGCCGTGCCGGAATGGAACAAGGTCGGCGTCGACGGCAGGTATTCGAGCCGGGACATGACGTTATAGAACTTGATCGCCCAGGCTTCTTTGTCCTCCTCGTTCAACGCCAGCCCCATGGCAACGCGCATCCAAAAGCCTTGCGGCGTCTCCAGCACCTTGCCGGCGAGACTGCGGATGAAATAGCGGTCGTAAACGGTATGGGCGCCCAGGTACATGAAATTAAGGTCGCGCTCGGGCAGCATGGCGGCGGCGAGCCGGTCGAGATCGTAAACCAGCAGGCGCGGGTCAAGGCGTCCGTCTTTGACCCCGGCGCGAATGCCGCTCTCCAAACCGGCGCGGTAGCGTTCGATAAAACCGGGCGTTCGCTCGTCGGCGCCCAAGAGTTCACGATACAGGCGGTTCCACAGCAGGCGCGCGGCCAGGCGCGAATACGCCGGGTCAAGTTCAATCCGCGAACGCACGCTCATGATGAGCGCCTTGTCGATCTCTTCCTCGCTGATGCCGTCGAAAACGGACATGACCGTGTCGCGGATGACCGCCGGACGGTCAATGGCCTCGCCGTACGGCTTGGCAAACTCGTTTAACGCCTCTTCGATCGCAAAAGGCTCGAACGGCGCCAGCGTGCCGTCGGCGCGACGAACGTTCAGGGTGCGCTCTTCAATTTTGTGAAGGGTTTCGGCCTTGGCGTCGGCACGCGCCTTTTCCCGCTCTTTGCGGTAAAGAATGTAGCCTTTGGCCACCTCCCACAAGCCGTTCTCGGCCAGCTTCCTTTCCACCGTGTCCTGCACATCCTCAACCGAGGGCGTGGCGGCGCCAAAACGGGCGTAAAGGTCGGCAATGACGCCGTCGGCGATCTTGGAAATCCGCGCCGTCGCGCCGCCAAAACCTTCCGAGACGCAGGCCTTTTCCATCGCCCGTTCGATCCGCAGCCGGTCGAAGGCGACCACCTCCCCGTTGCGCTTCTTAATTTTTTCGATGATCTCAATGGTTTCCATACTTATACACAATATGTAGTGGTTAATGAAGTAGTATACCACTATATATTGTATTTTTGTAGCCAGTGGATAACCTCGCCGCCGGTCATTTCCGCGAGTTTTTTGCGATCAAAACGGTCTTTTTTCCACCGCCGCCGGAGTCTTCCACATACCAATTTTTGCCGCAAACGGCTATAATCAAGTCTTAAAGTTATCTAACCGCGACGCCGCCAGATGCTATGCTCAAATCGATGCTTAAGTTCATCCTTTCGCAGTCCTACCTTGTCACGATGGCGGTGGCCGTGCTCTGCGGCATGTTCATTCCCCATGCCCACAATCTGACGCAGTGGAACACGGTCTATTTGCAGGTCATCTTTTTCCTGTCGTGCCTCAAACTCGACATGCGCTCCTACGTCGAGTACATCAAGGACTGGAAATTCCTGGTGCTGGCCAATGCCCTCATGCTGGTCATTTTTCCCTTCATCGTCTGGCTGGTCTGGCTGGTCTGGCCGAACGACCTGCTGTTCGCCATCTATCTCCTCGCCGCCATGCCGATCGGCATGACCGCCGCGCTCTTGGTCGACCTCAACGGCGGCAAATCGTCGATCACCATGATCCTCACCGCCACCACCTCGCTGCTGGCGCCGTTCACCATCACCTTTTTAACCAAGGTCCTCTTTGGCGCCAGCGTCGAAGTTAACGCCTCGCAAATTTTCACCCAGCTGGCCAGCGTCATTTTCATCCCCTTCATCTTTGCGATGTTCGCGCGGCGCTTCTGGCCCAAAGCGGTGGCCAAGTACAAGGACCGCACCAAACCGATTTCGATCTTTTTCCTCGGCCTGACGATCGCCGGCGCGGTCGGGAGCCAGGTTGGCGCGGCGGAAACGATCACCGCCAACTGGCTGAATTTATTGCTCATCGTCGCCGCGCTCTACGCCTTCTTCATTATCACCAACATCATCGGCTATTTCGGTTTTTGGTGGGAGCCGCACACCAATAAGCAGACCATTTCCATTTCGCTCGCTTGCATGAATTTTACCCTGGCCATTTATCTCGCCAGCCATTTCTTCCCCCGCCCCTCGATCGTCTTGCCGCTGGTTTTCGCCATCATCCCCTGGGTGACGTTCATGCCCATTTGGCTGCGGATCTCAAAAAACTTCAAGTAAAACAAAATACTCTCTGCTTTGGCGGAGAGTATTTTTTATGATTCCCGTCTAAGCCGCGCGCGTCAGCGTTTCATCGTCCGGCTCAACCTCTTTGCCCAGGTCGTAACGCGCCTGAATTTCATCGGCGATCTCCCGTAAAAACGGCGATTCTTCATTTCTGGCCGGCCCCCAGCTAATCTCCAGCTCTTGGCTAACGCGGTCACGGAGCGTTTTGCCGTCTTTCGGCTCGTCTTCGGCGAGCATGTCGTGAAAAATTTCGCCGTATTTTTCGATCCATTTTTCCAAGCCGCCGCCGCCCATCATCTCGTTCAACTTGACCTGAAAGGCCAGCCGCGTTTTCATGTCCCATTCAAAGTTATGATCGACGGTTTCTTTTTCCATCATATGCTTAAAAGCCTAATGATAAATTCATCGCCGTTTTAATGACTTTGGTCGGCATGAAATTGACCGGCACCTGGATCTTGTCATTCTTAAAGCGGTCAAAGTAACAGACCGAGCCGTGCATGCGGCCGTGTTCATAAAGCTGCTTGGTGACCTTTACGTCCTGCAAGCAGTATTCCTTGAGCAGGTCCAAGCGCCCTTCCTGGTAGTATTTGACCGCGTCGAGCCCGCTCCCCGACTTGCCCACCCCGAGGGTGGCTTGCGCCAAATCGTCGAGCTTCAGGCGGAAACCGGTATGCCGGGTCACCTCTTCCATAAGGTCAAGCTGGTTCAGCTTGGTAAAATCGCCGGCATAATGCGCGTTCATGACGGGAATGTCAAAACCCTTGATGTTATAGCCGATCAAGCGGTCGCATTGTTCAAGGATCTGCCAGAGCTTGGGCAAGTCCTGTTCAAAAAACCCTTCGTACTGGCCGGTGGCATAGTCATAGATGCCGACGAAGGAGATCCGCAATTTGGACGCGTCGCGGTTGCCGCGTTCGAAGATGTTCTGAGTTTCGATGTCGAGCACGATTTCACGCATAAGAAATTCATTCTACAACTTTGCGCCGTGTCCGACAAATCGCAGCAATTCATGGGGAATTCCGTTCTCTTTGGCGATCTGGCCGTAGATTTTCGCCGACGGCTTGAAGGCGCGGTCGAGCGACGGCTGCTTCACGGCAATGAGCCCGAAACTGGCGTTGAGGCCCTTTTCCCACTCAAAGTTGTCGAGCAGCGACCAATAGCAATAGCCGCGCACGTCGATCCCGGCGGCGATCGCATGATAGAGTTCTTTGATGTAGGAAACGATATAGCGGGCGCGGCGGTCTTCATTCTTCGTCGCGATCCCGTTCTCAGTGATGATGATCGGCAGCTTGTAGTCGGAAAAATCCAAAAGCGCGTCGAACAGGCCTTCCGGAAAAACCTCCCAGCCAATATCGCTCATGTCACGCTGTTCTTCGCGGATGTCGACGATGACGCCCATGATCCGCTTTTTCCCCGGATCGATCCGCTGATGGAAATAATAATTAACGCCCAAAAAATCGTGATGCCCGGCGGTGGCGTCGATGAACGCGTGGTTCCAGATCCAGTCGGCGAAGGCGACGTACCAGCGGTCGGCGCGACGATGCCGGTTGTAGGCGGAAAGCGAAATGAGGTTGTTGGCGGCGCCGACCATGACCGGCTTGCCGCGCTTTTTGGCTTCGGCATGGATCTCCTTGTACGCTTCTTTGTGCGCGGCGACCAGGCGGCGGTAAACCAGGAATGCGGCCAAATAATTCTTTTTGCCAGGCGCCCACACCCCGGTCACGTAGCCTTGCGAAACAATGACCATCGGTTCGTTGATCGTCGCCCAATAGTCGACCAGGCCGAAATACTCCGCCGCCATGAGCCGGGCGTACTCGCGAAAGGCGCGCACCGCGCCGCGCCACTCCCAGCCGCCTTTGTC
>JAHFIF010000057.1:5054-7697 GCA_023246535.1 bacterium | reverse complement strand
ACAGCGTGACCATGGACATCGGATCATTCATCACCGACCAAAGCGTCGCGGCCTATTCCAAAATCGCGGTCATCGGCCCGACCACGCGCGACGATCTTTTTGGAACCGATGCCGACCCAACCGGACAAACGATCAAGATCAATAAGATCGAATTCAAAGTGGTCGGCGTCACCAAAGCCAAAGGCGGAACCGGTTTTAACAACCCTGACGACATTATTTTCGTTCCCCTCTCCACCGCCCAGCGTTTTCTCGCCGGACAAACCTACGTCTCGAGCATCAACATTGAGGCGCAGGATTCCAATTCCATGTCCGACGTCCAGCAGCAGGTGACCAACCTTTTGCTTTCGCGCCACAAGATCAGCGACCCGACCGCCGCTGACTTCAGCGTCATGAATCAAGCCGACATTTTGGCGACCGCCTCCTCCGTCACCACCACCTTCACGTTCCTGCTGGCCGCCATCGCCGGCATTTCGCTCCTGGTCGGCGGCATCGGGATCATGAACATGATGCTCACCACCGTGACCGAACGCACGCGCGAGATCGGCTTGCGCAAAGCCATCGGCGGAAAGAACCGTGACATTACGCTGCAATTTTTGGCGGAAGCGATCATGCTTACCTTGATCGGCGGCGTCATCGGCACCGCCCTCGGGTGGCTCTTGGCGTGGGGCGTGACCAAATTCGCCGGCATTGCCACCACCGTCTCCCTTTCATCAGTGCTTCTCGCCTTCGGCGTTTCCGCCGCCATCGGCATCATCTTCGGCTACTACCCGGCCAGCCGCGCGGCAAAACTCAGCCCGATCGAAGCTCTAAGATACGAATAAAAAAATAATATTTATTTTACCCGTATGAAAACGAAACAGAATCTAATTATCGCGATCATCGTTACCTTCGTCATTGCCGGCGGCGGCGGTTTCTTCGGCGGCATGAAATACGGCCAATCCTCGTCCCCGGCCGGCAAGGCCGGCCAGTACGGCTTTCCCGGCGGCCTCGGCATGCGCACGAATGCACCCGGCTCGACGGCCGGCGCGCGGTTGCGCGGCGGCAGCGGCTTTGTGAACGGCGACATCATTTCCAAAGATGACAAGAGCGTCACGGTCAAGAACCGCGCCGGCGGCTCGCAAATCATCTTCTTCGCCCCCTCGACCGCGATCGGCAAAACCACCTCCGGCAGCGCCGCCGATCTGACGGTCGGCGAGAACATCATGGTCAACGGCACCGCCAATCCCGATGGCACCGTGACCGCGACCAACATCCAAATCCGCCCCGCCGGCACCCCGGACTTTGGCGGCGGCCGCCCGAACGGTACGATGATGATCAACGGCGGCACGATCCCGCCCAGCAACGGCAACGTCCCGAACAATAAGTAAGCAACGAAAAAAGCTTCGGTAATCGCCGAAGCTTTTTTCGTACCATGGAAATACGGATAAATAATTTATTTTTTGGCCTGCGGAACTCGCTTTAAGGAAGACATCAGGTTTTTTAACGCTCAGACAGTCCTCGTCTCAAAAAATAAATTATTTATCCGTATTTCCTAAATTGTCCCGCGCCGCTCGCCGACCTCTTTAGAAAAATCCAAAATTCTGCCGTCCATGATCAGGTCGGAACGGCGAATGGGACGCTTCAAGGTGATCCCGTCGAGCGTCCGGCAGCGCGAAAGCGCGACATAGGACTGCCCGGCGGCAAACGCGCCGCGCCCCAGGTCGATCACGACCCGGTCGAAAGTTTTGCCTTGGCTTTTGTGGATCGTCGTCGCCCAGGCGAGACGCAGCGGGAATTGGGTAAAGCTGCCCAGCGTCTCGCGCGACAATTCGCCGGAGTCGGCGTCAAATTTTGTTTTGGCTTTATTCCAAGTGTGCGGAAGGATCTCGTGCACCGCGCCGTCATCAAGCTTAACGTCGATCGATTCGTCGCGCACCTCCATGACCGTGGCCAGTGTGCCATTAACCCAGCGGCCTTGGGAATCGTTGTTGACCAGCATGACGCGGGCGCCCTTCTTCAAGCGTAGCGCCAGCTCGGTCGGCAATTCACTCTCTTTGAATTCGCCTTTGATCTTGCCCTCGGCCACCGCCGTTTTGCCGCCCAGCCGTTCCAAATTGGTTTCATTGTGCGCCTCGGCCTGGGCGTTCACGGCCATGAGGTGCATATGCTTGCCGTCTTCGTCGCTGAACGCCGGATCGTATTGCAGGTTCAAGGCGGCCAGCTGGCGTTCCGTGATCGCGCCGCCGCGCACCGCGTTCAAAATTTCGATGAACCGTTCGTCGGTCTGGCGATAAATTTTATCCAACTCGATGTAATCAAGCATGCCCAACTGCATGCAGTCGCGGATCGCTTCCGAAGAAAAGAAGAACGGCGTTTTATACTTTTCTTTCAATTCGGCCGCCTCCTCGCTCCGCACGATCGGCGGCAATTGATGCAGGTCGCCGATCATGACAAGCCGCTTGCCGCCGAAACGCGCCTTGCTCTTGAGCGCGGCTTGCAAAAAAGCGTCGATGCAATCCATGAGATCGGCGCGCACCATCGAAACCTCGTCGATCACGATCGTCTCCAGCTTTTTAAAGAGCTGGTCTTTGCGCGCCGCGCGGCCGTCGTGGCGCGCTTCCTCGACCGAGGCGCCGGGCCGCAATTTGAAAAACGAATGGATCG
>JAHFIF010000057.1:0-4979 GCA_023246535.1 bacterium | reverse complement strand
CCGCCGCCACCCCGGTCGGCGCGACCACCGCGGTCGCCCGCCGCGTCCGTTCGCGAAAATAACGCAAAAGCGTGGACTTCCCCGTCCCCGCTTTCCCGGTCAGAAAGACATGCTTTTTGCCGCGTTCCATCGCTTCGTACGCCGCCTGGAATTGTCCATTGATCTCGAGTTTGTCCGCCATGGAATTTAATGAATTTACCGCTATAACCCTTGACAAAATGCGTTTTTTATGGTATAAAGATAGCGGAGGTTACGCATGCAACTGCTTCATTTTTTCGCCATTAGCGCCGCCAATTACCTGATGCTGTTCTTCTACGCGCTATTGCTCGATCTGCCTTGGTCAATCGCCGGAGCCATCACGCTCGTCACCTGGTTGGGCTCGCTCACCATCATGAATCTCATGATCAGCGGCCGCTTCACCCCGTTCGCACCCTTTGCGCCAGCGCGAAGAAAATAATGTCCGCCACCCCAACCCTAGCCCTGCTCGATCCGCTGATCGGGCTTTTTTATTTGCCCGGCGACACTTCATTTAACCATATCGGCGTCCGCGCCGCGAGGCATATCGGCGCCGGACAAGAAGTGGCTGTAGCGCCGCAGCGCCGCCTTATGCGTTTTAAACGCACCTTCGTGGGCGGCCACCAGCGCCCAGAACCGGGGCGAGTGGTTATGGTGCACCAGGTGGCAAATTTCGTGGACGACGACATACGCCAGCAATTCCGGCGGCAAGTGGCCGAGCAGCAAATTGATCGAGATATTCCCCTGTCCGGAACAGCTGCCCCAGCGCGAGCGCATTTTCTTGACGCTGATATGCCCCAAACGGACGCCGTGCGCCGCCGCGATCGCGAGGTATCGTTCTTTGACCAGGGCTTTGGCGCGCGCGGCAAATTCGTTCTTATCAAAAGTGTCGTGCGCCAATTTAACGCCGGCCGTGAGCCGGGCCTGGCGGCGGAGCGCTTTAACGATCCAAGGTTCGTAACGGGCCACCAGGCGGTCGAGATGGCTCGCCTCCATGCGCGGCGGCGCCGTCACGACCACTCGGCCGCCGGAAACCGCAATTCGCACCCGCCGCGAACGCTTGCTGGGTTTTACGGTATATTGGATGTTCATGCGAGTAAAATGATACCGTGTAATAATCAACTAATTCGGTTCAAAAAACCGGCAAAATAATTTATTTTTTGAGACGAGGACTGTCTGAGCGTTAAAAAACCTGATGTCTTCCTTAAAGCGAGTTCCGCAGTCCAAAAAATAAATTATTTTGCCGGTTTTTTACGAAAGCGCTAAAAAAATGATCGCCGCAAAAGCCAACACGACGCCGATCGTGCTCATCGTATTGAGCCGCTCGTGAAAAATAAGCACGCTGATCAGCACGGTCGTCGCGAGCGAAAGCACCGACCACATGACGCCGACGATCGAGAGCTGATTCTTCTCAAAGATCGACGGGAACCAGGCCAAGGTCCCGAGCGAATAAACGACAAAAGCCGCGATCAAGAACGCGGCTTTGTGCGTGTTTCCAAATTCTTTTGACAAAAGTTCGCCGGTCGCCGTGAGGAGCGCCGAAATGATGATCCACACGTAATAAGGAACGGCGAGCAGCAAGGTCATGCGACGTTAATGATGTGAAAAACCATTTTGCCCGACGGCACCTTGACCTCGACCGAGTCGCCCGGACACTTGCCGATGAAGGCGATCCCGAGCGGCGATTCGTTGGAGATCCGGCCGGCGACCGGGTCGGCCTCGTTCGCGCCGACGATGGTATATTCCTTTTCCTTGCCTTTGACTGAAACGCGGACGGTGTTGCCGACGTTGACGCAGCCGTTGTTATTATGTTCGATGATGATCGGATTGGCCAGCATTTGCTCCAACTCCATGATCCGGCCCTCGATGAAACCCTGTTCGTCTTTGGCTTCGTGGTATTCGGCGTTCTCCGAGAGGTCGCCCATGTCTTTGGCGATCTCGATGCGCAAAGCAATCTCTTTGCGGCGAACGTTCTTCAGTTCGTCGTATTCTTTTCGCAATTTGGCCAAACCTTCTTTGGTAATGTAAATATTGTTCATGTTTGTTCTGATGATGGTCTTAACAAGTAAGTAAGCTACCCTATCGTTCGACTTGCGTCAAGGATCACTTTTTCAAGCGATTCTTGGCCCACCAGTCAAAAATGTCGCGCGCCACCGGAACCGAGACCGACGAACCCTCTTTACCCTGCTCAATGAGCACAATGACGGCGATCTGCGGGTCTTCATAGGGCCCAAAGCCCGTAAACCAGGCGTGGTTGTCCTTGCCCGACACCTGGGCCGTGCCGGTCTTGCCGGCCACGTCCATGGCGACCGCCTTGAGCGATTGCGCGCTACCGCCGGTCACGGTCTCGCGCATGCCGGCGCGGACGGTCGCGAGGTATTTGTCATCGACGATGCGCGTCGCAAGCGCTTTCGGCTTGATCGTTTTAACCACCTTGCCGCTGTCATCCATAAAAGCGTCGGCCAGATGCGGCTGCCAGACCGTTCCGCCGTTCGCCACCGTCGTCGTCCAGGAAGCCATTTGCAGCGGCGTGGTCAGCAAGTCGCCTTGGCCGATCGAGACATGGTACGTATCGCCGATATACCAGACGACGCCTTGAACGGCTTTTTTCCACGCCGGCGTCGGTACAAATCCGGCCGCTTCGTTCGGCAGGTCGATGCCCAGCGGCTTGCCGATCCCGAACAAGGTAAAATATTTGTCCAAGCGGTCGATCCCGAGCCCGACGAACGACTGGTATCCGCCGCCGACCGTATAGAAGAAGGTGTTGACCGACCAGGCAATGGCCTTGGTCACGTTGGTAATGCCGTGTCCCCCGGCTTTCCAGTCGGGAAAGAACCATTGGCCCAAATGCAGGCCGCCGACCGAATTGACCGTCGTCTCCGGCGTGATCACGCCCTCGGCCAGCGCGCCGGCGGCGACCATCAGCTTGGCGGTCGAACCCGGCGGATACATGCCCGAGATCGCGCGGTTAAACAGCGGATGATCGGGGTCGTTCAGCAGCTGTTTGTATTCGGCGCTCGAGATCCCCTGGGAAAAATCGTTGTTGGAAAACGAGGGCAGCGAGATGAGCGTCAGGATTCCACCAGTCTTCACGTCTTCGACGACCACGGCGCCGCGGGTCAAATGCGTTTTGTCCATCATCGCCCTAAGCGACGTTTCGGCGGCGGCGGAAAGCGCGGTATCGATCGTCAGCCGCAAATTGCTGCCGGGGACCGGATCGGTTTGGCCGACCGTTCCCACCTCGTTGCCCATGGCGTCAACTTCGACTTTCTTGACGCCGGGCTTGCCGACCAGGTCCGCTTCGTAAACATACTCCAAACCGGTGCGGCCGATCGGGTCGGTCGGCTGATAGTTGTCCTTGATCTCCGGTTTCTTCAGGTCGTCGGCGGTAATGCGTCCCATATAGCCCAGCAGGTGCGCCAGGCTGGGAAAGGTGTTGACCAATCCGTAAAAACGGTGCGTGCCGTTGACAATGCGGATCGCCGGATAATCGTTTTTCGCGATCGTCAGATCGACGGCCTGGTCGCGGCTGATGTTGGCCGCGAGCGTCACCGGCTGATAGCCTTTGGCGCCGAAGTCGTTGAGCGTGGCGGCGGAGGCCGCCGGATCGACGCCGGCGAGCGCCGAGATCTTGGCAATGGCCGCGCGGCGCGCCGTCTCGTCGCTCGGCAGATCGGCCGGCACGACGGCCAGCTGCAAATCCGGGACGTTGTCGGTCAGCTGAATTCCGTAGCGGTCAAAGATCGTGCCGCGCGCGGCCGGCGTCATGATCGTGCGAATGCGGTTCATGTCCGAACGGGCCTTAAAGGAGCCGCTCTGCGCCATCAAGATCCCCGTCTTCACCCACAGCACGCCGATCAGCACGACCAAGGCAGCAAAAAAAGCGACCAGCCGGCGGTGGTTGGCCGCCAGGCCGATGAACTCCGAAGCCGCCGTCGCATCGGGCGACATCCAGGCGCCTTCGCCGTAAACATCCTCGACCCAGGTTTCGGAACCGGTGGCGGCCGAGACTTCCCCGAGATTGTCCTCAAGGACGGGGAACGGATTGTGCGATCCTTCGTTCATAACTGGCGCGTCACAAATGAGTAAGCATGCGGCTGTGTTCGCCGCGCGAACGGACGTAGATCATGAAAGCGACGACCAGCGCGACCAGTTCGAGGCCAAAGGCAAAAAGCACGCTCCAAACATTAATGCTCGTGACCATGTACCAAACGCTGCCGCCGAAAATTTGCGCGATGCGGGAAAAAACCAATTCAAAAATGAAATAGGCCAAGCGCATGCCCGCGCCCAAAAGGATGAGCGACGGCAGCGATCGATTGGTCAGGACGGTCTTGGAGAGCCACCAGCCGGCCAGCGCCGTCGCGGCAATGATCGCGGTCCAGACGAAGAACGGGTAAGCGGAAACAAGGTCCAAGCCGACGCCCAAGCCGACGGCGAGCGCCGCCAAATGCTTTTCTTTTAGAAAAAATACCGCCAGCGTTAAAACGATGACCGGGACCTGGACCATGCCCCACGCCCCGCCGCCGAGCCGCGCGAAAGAAACGCTCAAAAGCGCCGCCGCCAGGCCGAGCAACCACAAACCGAGGTCGGAAAAAAAGCGCATAGCTTTTACTTTTGGTGGATTATGGCGACAACCGTCAGATCGATCGGATCAATGGCCGGCGCGATCGTCGCCGAAATAAAAGGATCGGAAGCGACGCTCGTCACGCTCTCGACCGTGCCGAGCACCAGGCCGCGCGGCAACCCGGCTTCGCGGCCCGTGGTCACGATCGTGTCGCCGGCGACAATGGGCGCATGCTGCGGAATGAGCGTCATCGCAATCACCAAGCCCTTTTCGCCCTGGGCCACGCCGCTCGACTCGGGATGGTCGCTCACCATGACGGCCAGCGCGCTCCGCGGATCGGTCGGCAACAGCACGGTCGAACGGCCGGGTGCGACGCGCTCCACTTTGCCGACCAGCGTGC
>JAHFIF010000056.1 GCA_023246535.1 bacterium | reverse complement strand
GTCGCGGCCCTGGCCCTTGGCTCGATGCTGGCCGTCTTTGAGCATGCGGCTTGGGCGCTCCTGTACACCCGCCTCGCCGACCGCAACGCCATCGCCAAACTGGAACGGATCTGGAGCATGATGCGAAACATAAAATCCCATGTCCGGGCGCTTGGACGTTAAAACGCCGCGCCGGACGGTCCGGCTCCGGCGCGAATCAGACGGCCAAAAAAGCCTTGAGGACGGCTGGTCGCTCGTTCGCTTTGAACCGGAAAGCGGCAACGCCGTTTGCGAACGCGACGCCGTGCGCGTCATTTGCCCGCGGCGCGAATTTGAAGCGCTGAACTTCCCCGGTTCCGACGCGGCTTGGAGCTTTGTTGCCAACGCCGCGGAAGACGAACTCATCAAGGCGCGCGCGGCCTGGGCCGAACTCGATCTGCACGGCGCCGCCAATGCCTTGCTCCGCTACGCCCACGAGCTTGACCCGGCTTTTCGCGGCATCCAGATCCTCCCGGACCTGGACGAGAAGATCGACAAGATCAACGGCCTCTGCCAAAAAACGCTCGATCTGCTGCGCGTCGAGACCAAACGCAAACACGACGAATACGAACGGCAAACGACGCGCAACGCGTCAGAAACCGAAAGAAAGGACGAACTGCTCATCGATTTGCGCGATCTGGAAGACCGGTACGCGGCGCAAGCCTATCGCCACGATGTCCAGCTTCCCGAGTGGCGGCGCCTGGCCGAAGCCGTGCGCAGCCTGGAAGCGGAAAATAAAAAACAAGCAAACATCGCCTAGGGGCGGTGTTTTTGTTATACTGAAAATCTATGACCGACGCCCAATCAATTGAAGACCTGATCAAGAAAAAAACCGAGACTTCCGGCCCGAAAAAACTCGAATCCGAGCTGAGTCCGGAAGAAAAATTCACCGGGAAGATCGCCAACATCCGCCTTAAAGAAAAAGAGGTTGAGGTCGAGCGCGCTGCGGCGGCCGCCGGCTATTCCTATGCCAATCTGGCCGGCTTCCCGATCACGGCCGATGCTATCGCCTCGATCGGCCGCGCCCAGGCGGAAAAACTGCGGACGGTTTGTTTCGTCAACACCGGCGCCGAGATCCGTTTGGGCGCGATCGACCCGTCGCTCCCGGAAATTGAAGAAATGCGCTTTCAGCTGGCCGAACGCACGCACGCCAATGCCGTCGTCTACATGATCTCGGAGCATTCGCTCGAGGTGGGATTGCATGTCTACGACATCCTGCCCTCGGTTCGCAAGGTGGTGAAAGGCGTCAGCATTTCCGAGGACGACATCAAGCGTTTCACCGACATCCACTCTTTCGACCGCCTGCAGGCGGCGCTCGCCGGCGCGAACGTCACCGACATCGTCGTCATTCTCGTCGCCGCCTCGCTCAATACCCGCTCCTCCGACATCCACGTCGAAGCCGAAGAAAACGCGATCGTCGTTCGCTTCCGGATCGACGGCATTTTGACCAAAGTGGCGGCCATCCCCGCCTCGGAATGGATCCGCATGATCTCGCGCATCAAACTCATTTCCGGACTCAAGATCAACGTGACCGACCAGCCGCAAGACGGACGTTTCACCATCAATCTGGGAAAGGAAAAGATCGACGTCCGCGTTTCCACCATTCCCACGGCTTACGGCGAATCGGTCGTCATGCGCTTGCTCCGCAGCAGCGCGACCGGGATCAAGCTTGAATCGCTGGGTTTGCGCGCGCCGTATGACGCCATTCTGAAAGCCCAAATTGAACGGCCGAACGGCATGATTGTGACGACCGGCCCGACCGGTTCCGGCAAAACGACCACGCTCTACGCCATCCTCCTTAAGCTCAACACCCCGGACGTGAAGATCATCACCCTCGAAGACCCGGTCGAATACCGCCTCGAGGGCATCGCCCAATCGCAGATCGACCATGCCAAAGATTACACTTTCGCCAAAGGTTTGCG
Source organism: bacterium (assembly GCA_023246535.1). Classification (GTDB taxonomy): domain Bacteria; phylum Patescibacteriota; class Patescibacteriia; order CAIQCM01; family CAIQCM01; genus CAIQCM01. The sequence continues at coordinate 5,767 of JAHFIF010000056.1, read as the reverse complement.
CTCCATTCTCCGCCAAGACCCGGACGTGATCATGGTCGGCGAAATCCGCGACCTGGAAACCGCCGAAACCGCCATTCAAGCCGCGCTCACCGGCCATTTGCTCTTGTCGACGATCCACACCAACGACGCCGCCGGGGCCATCCCCCGCTTCATGTCGATGGGCGTTAAACCTTTCCTGCTCGCGCCGGCGCTTAACTGCATCATCGGCCAACGCTTGTGCCGCACGATCCACGACAAATGCAAAGAGGAGACCAAGCTCGACGAAGCGACGCTCGCGAAAGCGAAAAAATTAATGTCCGAACTTTCCCCCAATTCCGGCGTTCACGTCGATATCGAAAAAATGACCTTCTTCCACGGCAAAGGCTGCGACGAGTGCAACGGCATCGGCTACAAGGGTCGCATCGGCATTTACGAAGTTTTGGCGATGAGCGCCGACATTGAAAAGGTCATTCTCTCCGGCAACGTTTCCGAATACCAAATGCGCGACATCGCCAAAGCCGCCGGCATGATCACCATGGCGCAAGACGGCATTTTGAAAGCGCTCGACGGCTTGACGACCGTTGACGAGGTCTTTAGGGTTGCCGAATAATCTTACCCTCGATCTATGGCCCGAAAAAAATATCCCGAAAACCCCGCGCCGGAAATGGAAAACGCCGGACCGACGCCTGAGCAAGCGCGCAGCGAAGCGCCAACGGAAAAAATTGATTACCGGGCGGGCGAAGCGCGCGCCGAAGCCGCCGCCGAGAGTGCGCAAACCGAATTGGAACTGGCAAAAACCCGCGAGCAGATCGGCCGGCATGCGGAGAACGAAGCGCACCCTGATGGTCAAACCGCAGCCAAAGAGCTGGGCGGTGATTTTAAAGATCAGGTCGAAAAAGACGGCACGATCTCGTTAAGCGCGGAACAGCGGCGCGGCGCCGACCAAGCGGCCGAGCGTTTCAGCGCCGATGTCCGTTTCTCGCCGCCCTCGCTCGCCATCGGGCAAAAAGTCGCCACCGAATACGACAGCCGCACTCGCAGCTTTGCCACCCGCAGCCGGATCGAAAAATTGCCGGATGGGAAAAAGGTCTTCATCGCCAAAAACTATCCGTCCGCCGTCATCCACCGCCTGGCCGACGCGTTCGGCAATTGGCTTTCCGGCTCGAAGATGGCCAAAGCGATCACCAACAAGGAGTGGAAACGCCGCTACGAAGAAAAGAGCCGCGTTCCGACCATCGCCAGTTCAGACGCCCGAACCGTCATTACGCCGTTCCTCAAGAACGTCAACGCGGCCGATTATTTCTCCTTCAATCATGAGATAAAAGATCTCGGCGCCTTGGAAGAACTTAAGCACGACGGGCTCGAAGCCAAGATCGAAATGGCCGGAAGGATCGTCGAGGAGCTTGGGAAGATCCATGCCGAAGGCGCCGCCTGGGGCGAATTCATTCCCGACAACGTCATCATCACCGAAGGCGGCAAGCCGGTCATCACCGAATCCGAGGTCGCTTACTACAAAGACGTTCCGCTCCCTGAACAAAAAGCCCGCGACCTGCGCGATTTTATCATCAGCGCCGCCGGCGACCTGAGCAAGGGCGAAAAGCTCGCCGACTACGCCGGTTTTGCCCAAGCCATGATCGATCGGCACCCCGACCCGGAAGTACGGCGCGAGGTCGTCCGCTTGGCCAAGGAAAAGCCGGTTTGGTGGCGCAAGGCGCTGCGCGTTGTCCATGAACTGCCCCGTCTCGGCGTCGGCGGCAAAGAATACGACCAAATAATTTCCGCCATTGCCGCCATCGAAGTTTAAAAAAAATGAAATATAAAACGACCCCGGAAGCGAGAAGCTCCGGGGTCTTGCGTTGGCGCGTGGCGCGCCCTATGGCCGCAGGTAAAAAGCGCGTTCGAGCTGTGCTTCGGCTTCCGGATCGCGCGGCGCAAAAGTGCGAACCAGCTCCGGCCAATCGTTGATCGCGCCGGTTGCGACCACGGCAACGACCGGTTCGGCCGGAAGCGAGCCGTCGGGAAGCAAGGGCACATCCAGCCGCGCGCCCTCGCCGAACCGTTTGACGATCTTCGAGACCACCTCGACGATCGCGCGGCGGTCCAATTCCAGGCGTCGCCCCTTGGCATCATGGATGTCATTGAGGCGAACTTGGACGGTCGGGGCGAAATGCTCCGCCGGCTCGATGTTCTGAAAGACCAAGGTCACGTAGGCGCCGCTGAATGAATGCTTTCCGGTCGGCGCGAAGGGACGGAAGGCGCGGATCAGTCTGTTTGAGGTCATGTTCATCTCCTAGGCGGGAGATTATTAAAAATGTCGCGGAAAGTCAAGCCTTGGCAAAATAAAAAGCCCCGGCAGCTTGCTGCTTCCGGGGCCGTATGCGGCGCGCGCTCCTAGTAGAGCGGTACCGTCTGATATTTCGGATTATCGATGCCGGTCATGAGCACGGGAACGAGTTCAATCTCTTTCCCCTCGCGATCGACGGCGTAGAACGTGCAGTCCTCGTGCCCGATCCGGACGCGAAAGAATTCGCTCGTCCGCAGCTCCGGCAAGACCCGCTCCTGGCCGATGATCCACTGTTCAGGATTCGCCGGACGGTAGCCGATCCGATAGCCTTTCGCCGCATCCGCCAATTTGGCAGTGCGGAAAATTGCGACCGTCTTCCAGCCGCCTTGGTGGACCATCCAATACCAATTGAACAGGTTGGTCGGTGCAACGTTGCGGTCGCCGTGCACTTTGATTCCGGTGCAGCGCGGTGCAATTTGTTCGCGCCGAGCCCGTTCGCGGCCCCACCAGGCCAGATGATGGCGAATCTCTTCGAGATTGGCGATGTGTTGAAGAACGCCTTTAACCTCGTTCGGATAAAGCCACTTGGCCCAATCTTCTTGCGCCAACCGATGCTTTTTCTTCATCGCCGCGTACCAGCGATGATAAAGCGGCGCGTACTTCATGAGCAGGACGGTCGCGACGATGAAACACAGCACAACCATGCACATGCGCCGCGCGACCTCGGGCTCGCCGAACGATCCGAGGACCGTGAACAGCGCGACGGAAACGGCGGCGCTCACGTAGTCGACCGGAATGCGGCCGATCCACTTGGCATGCCACCAAATTTCCCCGGGTCGGAATCGGTCGATGGTGAAATCGGGGTTCAAGACGAACCACCAAAAATCCCACGCCGGACAGAGCACGAAGAAGATCGCCAGCAATTCGCATTCGCGCCACCAGGTGAACATGTCGAGCCCCCAGTGGAAAGCGAAGATGAGCGGCAGGTGCAGAAATAGATACGGAAGGAAGAACATGAAGACATGGTAGCCGGTGAGTTCCTTACCACTCATGACCGCGCCGTAGAACCAGCTCTTCTTGCGCCAAGTCGACGCGCCCAGCGCCCAACCGACGCCGCCCTCCGTGCTAATTTCGAGCAGCGCGTAGAGGAGCGCCCAAATAACCATATAGGCGCCCGTTACGAACGACGGAAATATCTCGAACAACCGCGAAATGATCGTTGATGTCATTTCTCAGACCTCCTTACCTCACAAATTGTTAATGAAACAGCGCTTGATAACGCGCCGGTTCAACCGGTTAACAGCTAATAATTGAACAGGAAAATGTACATAATTTATGGGATTTTGTCAACCCCCCGGATATAAAAAAGCGGCCGGGACGAAGGCGTCCCGGCCGTGGTTGAGAATGTGACGTTACTTGTCCTTGGTCGGCGAGCTGACCCCGAATGGGCCGCCCGACATGCCGATCTTTTTGGCATCGACGATCGCGGTGATCGCGTACCCGACGATGCAGGCCGCCATGAAGATCCTGATCCAGAGGCCGATCGGCTGCCAGAGCAGATAGAACAAGGTGAAGCCGATGACCGTCGCTTCGACGGCGAAATAGGCGAGATGAACCATGCCGGCGAAAGTTGCCATGCCGGCGGGAGCGGAAAAACCCCAATCCCAACGGCTGAATTTGCCAGCCGCGAACTGCTTCTGAACGCTGGCGATCCAAACGACCGCGGCAATGACCCCGAGGATCACCGACACGACCAGGAACAACCTGCCATTCACCGTCGACTTGAGGCGTCCGCCGGCCACGAAGACCGCGGCCGTCAGTCCCGAAAGACAGACCAGGTCGCCGTACTTCTGGCAGACGAAAGCGTCCCAGTGCAGGAACGGCTTGCCTTGCCACTCATGAACGCCGCGCGCCGGGATCTGTCCGTAGGCGACGGAAATCATTTGTGAAACCTCGAACACGATGGCGATGAGGCTGGCGAGACTGACCCAGTAAACCAGAAATGTGACCATGTGATATCTCCTTTTCTTTCGAACGTTTTTCAATGAAACAGCGTGCAAGACACGCCGGTTCGCCAATCTTTTGCCGGATCTTGAACAAGAGAATATACCATATTTTAGCGATTTTGTCAAGATTTATTGCCCAAAAACCGTTATTTTAAAGGGGCTTGCCCCGCACCAAGCCGCAGCCTTGGTGCGGGGTTTTGACAATATTCAGGCTTTAATGTATATTTGGGTTATTCCAGACCCCCGTGAGGGGTCTTTATAAACTCCTATGACCGACACCAACGACAAAATTGAAGAAGTCAAAGCGGCGGAAGTCGCGGTTGAAGCCCCCAAAGCCGAAGCTGCCAAGCCCGCCAAAAAGATGCGCTGGGACATTAAGCCGGGCATGACCGTCAAAGTGCACCAGAAGATCCGCGAAATCACGCCCAAGGGCGAAGAAAAGGAGCGCGTGCAAATTTTCGAAGGCATTGTCCTCGGCATCCGCGGCGCCGGCGCTTCCAAGACCTTCACCATCCGCAAAGAATCCTACGGCATCGGCGTGGAAAAGATCTTCCCCATGGACCTCCCGACCATCGTCAAGGTTGAACCGGTCCGCCAAGCCAAGTTCAAGCGCGCCAAGCTTTACGGCATGAAGAACTACACCAAAAAGCTGAAAGAAACCGCCATCAAAGCCTAACAAAAAATCGTCGAGCTCAGCTCGACGATTTTTTTAATGCTTAATTTATTTACAGAGTCTCTTTCAAATACTTGCCGGTCACGCTCTTCGCGTTCTTCGCGACTTCCTTGGGCGTGCCTTCGGCAACAACGACGCCGCCGCGGATCCCGCCGTCGGGACCCATGTCGATGACCCAATCGGAGGATTTGATCACGTCGAGGTTGTGCTCGATGATGAGCACCGTGTTCCCCTTTTCCACCAGTTCGTGCAGCACGGCCAAGAGGCGTTTGATGTCGTCAAAATGCAAACCGGTCGTCGGTTCGTCGAGGATATAGAGCGTGCGGCCGGTCTCGCGGCGCGAAAGCTCGGTCGCCAATTTTACGCGCTGGGCTTCGCCGCCCGAGAGCGTATTGGCCGGCTGGCCCAAGCGAATGTAGCCCAAGCCGACCTCGCAGAGCACGCCGAGCTTGTCGGAAATGGCCGGCTGGTCGGTGAAGAAACGGCGCGCTTCTTCAACGGTCATCTCCAGCACGTCGGCAATGGTCTTATCATGATAGTGAACTTCCAAGGCTTCGCGATTGTAGCGCTGGCCGTGGCATTCTTTGCACTCAATATAAACGTCCGGCAGGAAGAACATCTCGATCTGCACAAACCCTTCGCCGGAACACGCTTCGCAGCGGCCGCCGCCTTTGACGTTGAACGAGAACTTGCCGGCGTCATAGCCCTTGCCTTTGGCTTCGGGAATTTCCGTAAACAGGTCGCGGATGGCGGTGAAAACGCCGGTATAGGTGGCCGGGTTGGAGCGCGGCCTGCGGCCGATCGGCGACTGGTCGACGGCGACGA
>JAHFIF010000143.1 GCA_023246535.1 bacterium | reverse complement strand
CGATGCGATGGTGACATTGACGCACCGGGTTACCGGTTTTCCCAAGAACCGCGTGGTCGGTCAGTCGGGAATCCTGGACTCCTCCCGTTATCGATCGTTTGTCGCCAAGGAGCTTAACGTGTCGGTCAATAGCGTCGCCGCTATGGTTTTGGGCGGTCACGGCGACGACATGGTCCCGGTGCGCAGCACCTGCCTGGTCGGCGGCGTGCCGGTGGAGAAGCTGATATCGCCTGAGCGCTTGGCCGAGATCGAAAAGCGGGTGCGCAACGCCGGCGGCGAAGTCGTCGCCTTGTTGAAGACGGGATCGGCGTATTTTTCTCCGGCGTCGGCGGCGATTCGCATGACCGAGGCCCATCTCTTCGACAAAAAGGAGATTTTTCCTTGCGCGGCGTTGCTGGAGGGGGAGTACGGGGTCACCGGTTACTATTTCTGCGTGCCGGTTATCATCGGTGCCGGCGGCGTCGAGAAAATCATCGACATCAATCTCAACGCGGCGGACAAAAAAGCTTTCGATGAATCCCTCAATCACGTCAAAGACATCGTCCAGGCGATGAACCGTATTTTGGGCGTTTCCTGATCCACCCGCTCGGCGGTAGTGGTTCATTTAGAGTTGAAGCTTCCTTTTAGCATGAAGAAAGATTCCTCGCTCCGCTCGGAATGACACCTATGCGATCTGTCATCCCGAACGAAGAGAGGGATCTTGGCCGAACTGAACCACCACACGCGCGGCAAATCTATTGAGACCCTGAGGCTAATAGTTTAGTCTTGGGGTCTCGGTTTATTCGGGCCGTGAAAGCATGAACATTCACGAGTATCAAGCGAAGGAGATCCTCAAACGATTTGGCGTGGCCGTTCCGCGGGGAATCGTTGCGGCTACTCCGGAGGAGGCGGGGGCGGCGGCCGAAGCGCTCGGCGGTCCGCTCTGCGTGGTGAAGGCGCAGATTCACGCCGGCGGTCGCGGCAAGGGCGGCGGCGTCAAACTTGCCCACGGCCCGCAGGATGCTGCGCAAAAGGCCGGCGAAATCCTCGGCAAAAACCTGGTGACGCACCAAACGGGTCCGCGAGGACGCCAGGTGCGACGCGTGCTCGTCGAGCAGGGACTAAACATCGAGCGTGAGTTGTATCTCGCCATGGTCTTGGATCGCGCGCAGTCCCGCGTCGCGGTAATTTGCTCTTCCGAGGGCGGGGTCGAAATCGAAGAAGTCGCGGGCAAAAGTCCGCAAAAGATCATGAAAGAAACCATCGATCCCGTGATCGGGCTGGCGGGATTTCAATGCCGCAGGCTGGCTTTCGCCCTCGGCGTCCCGGCGGCGTTGAACGGAAAAATGGTGAGCGTGATGCAGGGGCTCTATCGGGCCTTCGAGGAATGCGACGCATCGCTGGCGGAGATTAATCCGTTGATCATTACCCGAGAAGGCGAGGTCATGGCCCTCGACGCCAAAATGAATTTCGACAGTAACGCCTTCTTTCGCCAAAAGGAAATCGTCGCGCTGCGCGATCTCGACGAAGAAGACCCCCGGGAAGTGGAGGCGGACAAATACGATCTTTCCTATATCTCCCTCGACGGCAACATCGCCTGCATGGTCAATGGCGCCGGCTTGGCGATGGCGACCATGGACATTATTAAATTCTACGGCGGCGAGCCGGCCAATTTTCTCGACGTCGGCGGCGGCGCCGACAAAGAGAAAGTCGCCCAGGCATTCAGAATACTTCTGGTCGATCCGCGGGTGCGCGGCGTGCTCATCAATATTTTCGGCGGCATCATGCGCTGTGACGTGCTGGCGCAAGGAGTGGTTGACGCGGCCAGGGAACTCCGCGTCAAAGTTCCCTTGGTCGTCAGGATGCAGGGCACGAACGTCGAAGCCGGACGAAAGATTCTCGCCGATTCGGGATTGACGATTATCCCGGCGGAGACCATGGCCGAGGCGGCAGAGAAAATTGTAAAAGCCGTGCAAGGCAAAATGCAGAATGCAAATTGAAAATTGCAAAATGACTGGACGCAATTTTTATTTTTGCATTTTGCACTTTGCATTTTGACTTGTTCCGATGGCGATTCTAGTCAATAAAGAGACTCGTGTCCTGACCCAAGGCATCACCGGCGCCACCGGCCGCTTCCATACCAAGGCTTGCAAAGAGTATGGGACGCAGATGGTTGCCGGGGTGACGCCGGGAAAGGGCGGCACGAGCTATGAAGGCATTCCGATTTTCGATACCGTCTCCCAAGCGGTGGCCGAGAC
>JAHFIF010000142.1 GCA_023246535.1 bacterium | reverse complement strand
CAGGCGGGAGAGACGGTGAAGTTTAGCGCGGTTGTGGCAATCATCGAGAAGGAGGGATGAGACGTTGGGTCGCCCTTTGCTTTAATCCTCATGGGTGGCCAATGGCGTTGTCTGTCGCGCACGCTTTAGCCGCGGCCGCCGCTAACATCAGCTCGCTCTTGTAAATGGAGGAGCGCTTTTCACGCCTGCTATTTTGCACCAGTCTCGCCGGCTGCGCGCTCGGGATCGTCGCGACCGCTTATTTTCTTGCCGGACTGGCAGGCCACGTCGGTGATTTATGGCTGAATGCCATCGTTATCTGCGCGCTCGCCGCCGGCGCGCTTTTTCTCTTTCACGCGTTATTGGCCAGCCTGTGGGCTACCAATTGGCTCGGACGCGCACTTGGTATAGCGGTTCTCGCGGTCATCGCGATCGAAGCCGTCCTTAGCGTCGTCCCACCCACGGCGCGAGACGAGCTCACCCACCACTTGGCAATCCCCAAACTTTACGCCCGCGCCGGGCGCATCATCGCGGTGCCCTTCGCGCCGTATTCCTACTATCCCATGCTCCTCGACATGCTTTATACGCCGTGGGTGCTGCGGGGCGCCGATGCGGTGCCCAAACTTATTCATGCCTTGTTCGGCTACTTGACCGGACTGACTCTTTTCGCCTATCTGTCGCGCCGTATGAATGCCGTTTACGGTTATTTGGGTTTTTTCTTTTTCATTTCAATTCCCGTCGTCCTACGCCTGAGCCACTGGGGTTACGTCGACCTCGGTGTCACTTATTATTCGACCGCGTCATTGCTGTGTCTGTTGCACTGGCGCGAGGGAAAAGAATCGAGATCCTGGTTGGTGCTCGCGGCGGTTTCGGCCGGATTTGCCGCCGCCACCAAACCGAACGGCTTCGTTGCTGCCGCGATAATGTCGTTCTTGTTTCTTTTCATATCGGTTCAAGAACCGCGGCGGGGATTGGCGAAGATTGCGGCCGAATTGGCGCTGTTCGCCGCGATGGGCACGTTGCCGTGCCTGCCCTGGCTCGCAAAGAATTGGCTCCAAACCGGCAATCCTTTCTTTCCGCTGCTGGCCGGTTTTTTCCCCGGCAGTGGCGCTTCCGCAGGGGATGGGTCCGTCGGATTTGCCGGTCTGGATATCTTCGCCAAGCGCACACTGCTCTACGGGGAAAGTTGGTGGCAGATCGCGGCGCTGCCGCTGCGCTTGTTTTTCACCGGCCGGGACGACGATCCTCAGCATTTCGACGGCGCGTTGAGCCCGATCTTAATTCTTCTTCTGCCCTGGGCCTTCAAGGGCAAATGGCTCGCGGAGAAAAGGCTCCTCTTCGGCTTCGCACTGTTGTATCTCACTTACGCGCTATTTCTTGTCGACCTGCGCGCGCGCTACGTTCTCGTCATTGCCCCGCCCCTGGTGGCATTGGCGGTCTATGGCGTCTTCAACGTCTACCTGAGCTTGAAGCACCCAGCCTATCTGTTTGCCGGACTGCTCTTCTTTGCCGGTCTCCACGGGTATTACCTCTGGCGCTATTTCGGGGAAATCGAACCGGTGGCTTACCTGAGTGGAGCGCAAAGCCGTGACGATTATCTCTCGCGCGCTTTGCCCGAATATCCCGCCTTCCGATTTGTCAACCGCGAGCTGCCGGCAACGGCGAAAATTTATCTTCTCTTTATGGGACGAAGAGCGTATTATTGCGAGCGGGACTATTTTCACGACGGCGGCGAGTTGCCGGGATTTTTGCTCGGTGCTATCCGCGCGGCGAACGGGCCTGCGGACATCTACCGCCGGCTCGAGGCAAAACAGTTGACCCACATATTGGTGCGAGAGGATCTCCTGGTCCAATTCCTGCGCGACAATCTGACTCAAGCGCAACTGTCGACATGGAGCGGCTTCGTGTCCGGTCATCTGAAAGAGCTTTTCCGCGAAAACGGCTACTCGGTTTTCCAGTTCTATGGCTGACGGCTGCGATCTTTCCATCGTCATCCCCGTTTTCAACGAAGCCGGCAACCTTGCGGCCCTGCTCGCCCGCTTGCGCGGGTTGGATCTCGGCAAATCCGAGATCATCGTCGTCGATGACGGCTCCATCGACGGCAGCGCCGATATCGCGATCAAAGCGGGGGCGAACGTTGTCCGCCATCCCTACAACATCGGCAACGGCGCGGCGATCAAGAGCGGCATCCGGGCCGCGCGGGGAACGCGGCTCATTTTTATGGACGGCGACGGCCAGCATCGGCCCGAAGTTATCCCCAAGCTGATCGCCGAATCGCCG
>JAHFIF010000141.1 GCA_023246535.1 bacterium | reverse complement strand
CGATGTTGGCCGAAGCATCGGAAAGACGGAGATATTCGGCCAGCATGGGCAGGCTGTTTTCCAGCGCTTTGGTCCGTTCGTCGCCGGGCGGGAGATTTGCAAGTTCGCGAAGGAGGGCGTTGTCTTGGTCCAGTTCTTCGATTTCGGCCAGAAGTTTCTTCTGTTCTTCAAGCGCGGCGGCGTACTCGGCCTGTGATTTTTCCGCATCCGCCGGCGCCGGCGCGGCATCCGGCGACCCGTCGCCGCTCAAAGCCTCGACCAGCGCGCCGCCCGCCAAGGCGGCGGCGGCCGCAATTTCGAGACCGGTCATTTTCTTTCCGGTTCTCATGTCGATGACATCGCCGCCCGCGCCCGCTTCCGTTTTGGCGGCGGCTTCGGCTGATCCGGCAGCCGGTCTTTTGCCGGTGGCGGGGAGTCGTCCGGCGCGCAGCAAATTCATCGCCGCCCAAGCGCCGTTGGCCGACCAGGAGATTTCGCCGGCGGCCATTTTGGCGATGACCTCGCGCGTGATGAGCGGTCCCTCGATCTTGCGGAGCCGCGCGTTCTCAAGGTCGTTGATCTTTGAATATTTTCCCGTTTTTGGGTCCTGGGTCGAGCCGACTTTGTAAAGCTTGTGATACAGCTCAAGATCTTTTTTCGACATCTTGTCCTGGTCGGGAACCAAGACGCGGTCGCGAAATTCTTCCAAAGCATCCATTTGGTCTTCAAGGTTGCCGGTCAGTTTTAAAACGTGACTCGCAATGACTTCGTCCTCAACTTTCTCTTCCAATTTTTCCGTCTTGGCTTTTTCATCGGGGGTGAGTTTGACGTCTTTTTCCCCGCCGACCTCGCCCTTCTTGAGACGGGAAAGCTCGTCCATGGTCGCCTGGGCTTGCTCCTGGGTTTTTTTCAACGATTCAATGGCGCTATCAAGTGCCGGCTTTTCAGCCGTCTTTTCCTTGTCGCCCTTCGGCGCTTCCGCTTTATCAGCCTTCGCCGCCTCCTTCGCTTCGTCGGGAAGGGGATCCATGACGGATGATCGTCGGTCGGGGTTAGCTCTTCTTGCGCTCATAGATCATTTGTTTAATTATGCTTTCAACGTCGGAGGTTTTTTCGGCTTCGACGCGTTTAAGGATGGATTTGACGAGATCGGTCTTCTTGATCTGCACGGCTTTGAGTTCCAAGGAAAGCACGCGGCAGGCGTCCATGATCTGTTTGGCCATCTCGTTGATTGCGGTCGTGTCCGGCATAGTATGGTATTATAGATTAAACTATGGAAAAAATAAACAGACCAAAGCCTGTTGTTTTGATGGTGCTCGACGGCTGGGGCGTGGCTCCGGACTCGGTTGGAAACGCCATCACCAACGCAAAAACGCCGGTCATGGATCGGCTCATTGCCGGTTATCCGGCGATGACGGTCGCGGCCGCTTCCTCCGAGGTCGGCCTCAACTGGGGCGAGATGGGAAATTCCGAGGTTGGCCACCTGAACATTGGCGCCGGGCGCGTTTACTACCAGACCATGCCGCGGATCAACAAGGCCATCGTCGACGGTTCGTTTGCCACCAATCCGGCTTTTCTTGAAGCGCTGCGCTACGTCAAAGACAACAAGTCGCGCCTGCACTTGATCGGGCTGCTTTCGCCCGGCGGCGTGCACAGCCACCAAGAGCACTTGGTTGCGCTTTTGGAATTGGCGGCCAAAGAAAAAGTTAGCGACGTTTTTGTTCACGCGATCACCGACGGCCGCGACACGATCTTTAATTCCGGCGTTGATTTTGTTAAGCAGGCGACCGAAGCGATGGCGCGGATCAAGGTCGGGCGCATTGCCACGATCGGCGGTCGCTACTACGCGATGGATCGCGACAATCGCTGGGACCGGGTGGAAAAAGCTTATCGCGCCATTGCCGAAGGGATCGGGGAAAAAGCGACCGATCCGCTCGAAGCGCTCAAGGCCAGCTATGAGAAGAAGGTCTTTGACGAAGAGGTTCTGCCGACGGTGATCACGGAGAACGGCCGGCCGCTGGCCGTGGTCGGGCCCAAAGACGCGATCATCTTTTGGAATTTCCGCGAAGACCGGACGCGCGAACTGACCAAGGCCTTCGTTGCTCCGGATTTTGACAAGTTCGAGCATGTCTATCAGCCGGGGATCTTTTTTGTCACGATGACCGAGTATGAAAAGGGCTTGCCGACGCACGTTGCTTTCGGTCCGGACATCGTGAGCGAGTGCTTGGCCAAAGTCGTCTCCGACGCCGGTTTGCGCCAGCTGCATCTCGCAGAAACCGAAAA
>JAHFIF010000055.1 GCA_023246535.1 bacterium | reverse complement strand
TTTTGTATGAAGAAGCGCATCATCATCGGGATTATCATTCTTGCCGTCGCGGCGCTCGCGGTTTGGGGGTACGCCGCCTCGAAAAAGAAACCGCAGGTCGCGACCGTCAAAGCGACGCGCGGCGATATCACCGAAACGGTGCTCGTGACCGGCACGACCACGCCCATGCAGAGCGTTGATCTGTCGTTCGAGCAAACCGGCAAGGTGAGCGCGGTTTACGTGAGTGTCGGCGACAAGGTTAAGGCCGGACAGCCGCTCGTTGAGCTGGAGAAGAGCGGTCTTTTGGCGCAGCTGGCGCAAGCCAACGCCGCCGTCGCCAGCGCCCAGGCGCAGCTCGACGGGGTGAAGAGCGGCACGCGCCCGGAGCAAATTGCCATTCAAGAGGTTCGCGTCGCCAACGCCCAGGTGGCCCAGAGTCAGGCGCAAAAATCGCTTCTTGACGCCCTAGTTGACGCCAATGCCAAAGCGATCGACGCCTTGCGCAACAAGACCGACGAGGATTTTACCAATGCGCAAACCGGCAACCCGACGCTTAATTTTTCCTCGACCAATTCTCAGGACAACATCGACTTGGTCAACGACAAGATCGCGGCGGAGAAAATGCTGACCAAGTGGAATGCGACGCTCGGCGGACTGACCGTCGACTCCGATCTGCTGGCCGCCAGCGCCGATGCCAAAACTTATTTGAATACCATCAAGTCGTTCCTCGACCTGCTCGCCGGCGCGTTAAACAGCGCGATCCCGGCTTCGGCGACCTCGCAGGCGAACGTGACCGTGTACAAGGCTGATGCCGCCGCCGCCCGGTCCGAAATCGGTCTGGCCATTTCCGGCGTCGGGGCGGCCGAAACCGGTTTGCGTTCGGCGCAAGCCAACCTCTCGCTTGAGCAGAATAATTTGGCGCTGCAAAAGGCCGGCAGCACGCCGCAGCAGATTGCCACGCAGCAAGCGCTGGTCGACCAGGCCAAGGCCAGCATTCAGGGTATTCAGGTCCAGCTCGGTAAAACCGTCCTCCGTTCGCCGATCGACGGCGTCATCACCGTTCAGGGCGCCAAGCTCGGGCAGATCGTGACCGTCACCACCTCGGCCATCGCCAATTCGTCGCTCATCTCGATCATTTCGCTCAAACAGCTGGAAATTGATGCCAGCATTCCGGAAGTCGACATCGGCCGCTTGGCGCTGCGTCAGCCGGTGGCGATCACCTTCGACGCCTTGCCCGGCGAAAAATTCAAAGGCTCGGTCATGGAGATCGATCCGGCGGAAACGATCGTCGGCGGCGTCGTCAACTACAAGATCAAGGTGGCTTTGGAATCGACCGATCCGCGCATCAAGAGCGGATTGACCGCCAATCTCTCCATTCAAACGGCGGTTCGGAGCAAAGTCGTGCTGTTGCCGCAATATGCCATTCAGCAGAATAACCAGGGCCCGTTCGTCCGCGTCATTAACGGCAACACATCGCAAGATGTGCCGGTCAAGTTGGGGATCCGCGGCCAGGACGGGAACGTCGAAATAATCTCCGGCGTCACCGAAGGCCAGGCGGTTCAGAACATCGGACTTAACGCGCAATAAGATGATCATCGTCAAAGACCTGGTCAAAAACTACGTTGACGACGGAACGGTGACGGCGGCGCTGGCCGGCGTGACCTTTACGATCAACGACGGGGAGTTTGTCGCCATCATGGGGCCGTCCGGCTCCGGCAAATCAACGCTCCTGAACGTCCTGAGCTTTCTCGACCGGCCGACCTCGGGCGAATATTCGTTTAACGGCAAAGAGATTGAAGAGTTGAACGATCAGGACCTGGCCCGCGTCCGCAACAAGCAGATGGGTTTTGTCTTCCAGTCGTTCAACCTGCTGAGCCGCGCGACCGTCTACGACAACGTGGAAATGCCGCTCCTCTACGAAGCTGGCATTCCCGTTTCCAAACGAAAAGCGCTGGTCGAAAAAGCCATTGCCTCCGTCGGTTTGACGGAAAAGATCGCGGCGGAAGCGGGTTCGCTTTCCGGCGGACAAAAACAGCGCGTCGCCATCGCCCGGGCGCTCGTCAATTCGCCGGCCGTTATTTTTGCCGACGAACCCACCGGCAACCTCGATTCGGCCTCCGGCGCCCAGGTCATGCAAATTCTTTCCGACCTGCACCGCGCGGGCCACACGGTCATCTTGGTCACGCACGAAACCTATACTGCCGAATTCTCCAACCGCATCATCCGTCTGCGGGACGGGCGTCTTGAATCCGACGCGCCGGTCGCCAAACAGCGGGACGGGGCCGGCCAGTTTTTCAAATAACAATATGCGCATTACCGACGCTGTAAAAATATCATGGAGAGGTTTGGCTCGTTCGCGCATGCGGACGTTCTTGACGATGCTCGGCATCATCATTGGCATCACCTCGGTCATCCTGCTCATGTCGCTCGGCCAGTCGGCGCAAGATTACATTTTGGCCCAGGTTCAGGGCATTGGCAGTAATCTGATCATCATCAATCCGACCGCCAGCTCGTCGAGCTCCAAATTTCAGCCGCCGTCTGCCGTCCTCGGCGTCATCATCAAAACGCTGCGTGACAACGACATTGCGGCGCTCAAGCGCGAGCCGGCCATTTCCGCCGTCGCGGCCGAAGTGCGCGGCATCTCGCGCGCCGTTTACGGCAACAACGACACGGCCGTCACCTACGTCGGCGTGAACACGGATTTTATCACCGCCGTCAACATTACGACCTCGCGCGGCGTGTGGTTTGACCAGAACGACATCGATTCGCTCAACCATGTCGCGCTCATCGGAAAGAACGTCGCCAAAAATCTTTTCGGTTCGGCCGACCCGATCGGCAAAAGCATCCGCATCAAGAATCTGCCGTTCCAGGTCATCGGCCTGCTCTCGACCAACAAGGGGTCGCTGTTTGCCGGCGACTTGAGCGACGTGGTCATCATGCCGTCATCGGTCGCGCAAAAGCAGCTCCAGGGCATCGATTACTATTCCGTTTTCATCGTCAAATACAACGACCGCTACGACCTTAATTTCGTCAAAAGCCGGATCACCGAGGTGCTCATGACCGACCACGGGATCACCGATCCGAACAAGGCCGATTTCCAGATCAGCACCCAGGACGACCTGCTCTCGATCCTCGGCAACATCACCTCGATCCTTTCCATTTTTCTCACCTCGATCGCCGCCATCTCGCTCGTGGTGGGCGGGATCGGGATCATGAACATCATGCTCGTTTCCGTCATCGAGCGGACCAAAGAGATTGGTTTGCGCAAAGCCGTCGGCGCGACCAACAGCGACATCCGGCTGCAATTCCTCTGCGAGTCGGTCATTCTGACCTTTTTTGGCGGCGCCATCGGCATTGCCCTCGGCGCCGGCTTGAGTTATTTGGCCTATGTCGTCGTCAATAAATTCGGCGGCATCGTCTGGTCGTTCGCCTTGCCGCTCAATGCCGTCCTCCTCGCCGTCATTGTTTCGTCGTTCATCGGTTTGGTCTTCGGCATTTATCCCGCGGGCAAAGCCGCCAAGAAAAATCCGATCGAAGCGCTGCATTACGAATAATTGATGAGGTTGAATTCTTTTGTCATCCCAGCGAAAGCTGGCGCGCACTATGCTATATTTCAGTGCGTTGCCCAGCACTCCGAAGAGTGGATCCAGAAATGTTGTTTAAACCGTTCTGGATTCCAGCTCACGGGCTGGAATGACGGAAGTGGAATTATTTTTTTAAATTAAAAGCCCCGTCATCCGAGTGATGGCGGGGCGCGTTGTTAGTCGCGTTTGGCGGTCGCCTCAGCAGAAGGGGCGCAGGCCCCAATCGCTGCCGGAGACCGAGAGGCACCAGGACAAGCCGGCCATGAAACGATCCTTCTGCAGGTCGTCCTTGACCCAGCCGGGCACGGAACGGAATCGGGTCCGCAAATGCTCGTCGAGGATGTAATCCTTGATCTCCTGATACGCGTCGTCGGCGTAGGATTCGAGCCGAACGCGCGCGTGGCGGATGTTGAGGCGCATGATGCGGCGGCTCACTTCGTCGCAAGCCGTGTTCAAGAAGATCGGCGTCGACCAGTTGCGATTGTCGTCGCGGATGGCGTCGGCGAGCGTATTGCCGTAGACGAACTTCAAGCCGGTGCGGAAACTGAGGCGCTGATGGCTGCTGTGGTCGCTGATCAGGAAGACCGGCATGTCGGTGAGCGGCGCGACGCGGCGGCCGAAGACCAGCAGGCGCTCTTCGTGGGTCAGGAGGTTGGCTTCATGCTTGTGCTTGCGCCGGCGCCGCACCCAGACGACGTTCATCGCCAGGTATTGCGCCAGCTCACGCGCGAAAGCGTTGCGGCTTTCGGCGTCGAGGGCGGCGAGCGGCTCCCAAGTTTCGGGCAGGACCTCGTTGATCATGCCGCGCAGCCGGGCCGCGATCGGTCCGAGTTTTTTAAGCAGCCGTTCCTTGGCGACCGCGAGCGTGTCGACCGCGCGGCCGTCGGGTCCGAAAACCTTGATCGACCCGGTGTCGGTGTCGTAGAGGCAGGGGACGGCGACGACCGTGCCGCGGTAGGCATAGTTGGCTTCGGCCGCGTTGTAGGTGACGACGCGCTGGGCCGCGGGCGTGTCATGCCCCATGGCGGCGCATGATGACGATTGCGGCGCCAGCGACGAAGCATGGGCGAATTCCAGGTCCATGAGCTTCATCCCGGCGGCGCGGCACTTTTTGACGAGGCGCAGCGTGTGCATGCATGTGGCATGCGAATCAAAGGCCGAAATGGCTCCGGCGGAGCGTTCGACCTTGAGGATGCCGGCGGGAATGCCCGGGCCGTGCCCGTGGCGTTGTCCCAGCGCCGGCTCCAAAAACTGGCAGCGCCAATCGCTGCAAATGCGGCAGGAAACGCGAAACTTGTGGCTCGCGAACCATTGTTCGCGCTGCGGCGCATCGGCGACGTACAATCGGCTGTACTCTTCGTTGGCTAAAAGCAGGCGGCGAATGATCGGCGAAGTCGTTTCGGCCGGCCGTTCGCGCGGCTGCGTAAATTCCAACGGTCCGCGATGCGCGTCTTTGAATCGGTGCATGGTCGCTACCTCCTGATGTTGCTATCGGTGATCGATTGTCAATTTACGAAACAAAAAACGAACCAAGGTTCGTTCGTCGAAAGCGTTCGGCGAAGATATAAGATACTGCTACGGCATTTAAAGTCAAATTCTTCTGGGCGAAAGTTCGCTTGCCCGAGGTGTTTTTGGGCCTGGTTATCTAACTGTGGCGTCTTGACCGGCCGGGGGAGGGGGTGTAGCTTTAAATGTCGCGCCGATTAAGCCCGTTCTAGCGTTCTAACCTCGCGATAAGGAGAAGGAAGATGCGACAGCACATTGAAAATCGATCGATGGGAATTGTCCTCGCGCTCTTGCTTGCCGGCTGCGGTTCGTCCGCTGACAATCAAGCAAAGCCCGACGCCTTCGTTGAAACAAGTGTCGCGGTCGATGCTTTTGTTACGGTACCGGTCGTTGCCGATGTGGTCTTCTCGACCCTTCCCGACACGCTCGCTCTCGGACAAGTCGTCCCGGTCACGGTCACGATCACGGCATCGCCTTCGGGAATTCGTGAAAATTGTTCAGTGGCTCCATATTCTTCCCAACTCGCGGCCGATGACAAGGCGACGACTTGCACGGGTGTTATGACGGCGGGTTTGCCGTGCATATACGCTTTCACTTTCACGGCCCTCGTCCCAGAATCGGGCGACCAGCAAACAGCGGCCATAGTCTACGACGGGATCATATGTTCAGGCGATCATGTTAACTTGAGACAGGATTATGTCGTGAACTTGGTTTCGGGCTGGTTGCCAACGAATGACGCCGGCGCTACATACTGCGCCAGCCAAGCTGACGGTTTCATGGACGCCGGGACTCCGAATATCAGTATCACCAGCCTGCAGCCAATGTATGGCGTTGGTTTCGCTTTGGGGCAGGTCAGCGGGGCGGCGCCTTACTGCAATAGCGTCGCAGTGTACATCAATGTTCATGGCGGTTGGTGGACAAAACCATTTTGGGCTTGGCCGCTGACAACGATCCGTCTCGACGGAACCTGGGCCGCTCAGATCGAGACGGCGGGTTTGGACGCCGAGGCTTCTCAGGTTGCCGCATACTTAGTGCCGAGCGATTACCACGTGCCGCTCGCCAGGGGCGAATCATCCTTGCCGCCGGCGCTCGCCGCCTTTCCATCGGCGACCGTCAATCGGTAAATAACGAAAACAAACTCGACGAAGGGCATCCGGCCCTTCGTTTTTCTTTTTCCGGCCCGCCGCCGGCCGGCGAATTCGTGCACTTTACAGGGGAAAACGGTTTGCGCTATAGTTCTATCTTGCAATGTTCAGACTGCTTTGGAAAACCTTAAGAACGGGAACGATCACCGAATCTCCCTCCAAGATTCGTGATTTTAATTTAGAAAATTTTGAGGCGGTTGGCGAAAATATTAAGAAGCTGGTCGACGAGCTTTATGGCGGCCGGGCGCTGCGGATCCGCCACGTTGACGCGGGTTCGACCAACGCCGAGGAGCTGGAACTGACCGCGCTGGGTAATCCATATTACGACGTCGAGCGCTTTGGTTTGTCGTTCACCGCCTCGCCCCGCCATGCCGACATTTTGACCGTTTCCGGGCCGGTGACGCGCAACATGGAGCACGCGCTTAAAACGGCGTATGAAATGACGCCGGCGCCGAAAATTGTCGTTGCGGTCGGGGATGCGGCCATTACCGGCGGCGTTTGGAACGGTTCCTACGCGGTTGTTGGTCCGGTTTCCGCGGTCATTCCCGTTGATGCCAAGATCCCCGGCGATCCGCCGTCGCCGCTCGCCATCATGAAAGGCCTGCTCGCGGCGCTTGAAACCGCCAAAGCCAAAAAACATGCTTAGCCAAAACGCCATTTGTTATTTGTTGTTTGCCTCGCTCGGCTTGACGCTTATCGCCGGAATTTTCGGTTTGTTCGGAAAGAACTCAAAAACTTTCAATACGATCGTCGGCGCCATCAACATGCTCGGCGCCGCGTTGGGCGCATATGGCGCCGGCGCGTTTTTGTTCTGGCAGGATCGCGGGCTCTTTGGCGCTTCGATGGTGCCGGTCCTGGACCTGGCGCGCTTTTTCCCGTTCTTGCCGGCGCACGCCCTTTCGGTCGATCTGCTTGCGGCCTATTTCCTGCTGCTTGTTAACGTCGGCGTTTTCTTGGCGGCGTGGTTCTCCATTTCCTATTTGCCGCGCGAAACCCACAAGTATCGCTTCCCTTGGCTGCACATGGCCACGGCGCTGTTTGTTTTTGGCATGCAGCTGACGCTCATTTCCGGCACGCCGCTCCTTTTCCTCTTTGCCTGGGAAGTGATGTCGTTTGCCGCGTACTTCCTGGTCATTGCCGATCGCACCAATGAATCGATCAAAGCGGGTTTTTCTTACGTCATCATGACGCAGTTGGGCGCCGCCTGTCTCATTGCCGGCTTTGCCATTGTTTCCGGCGGGAACATGAACGCGCTCTTCCTGCAGCTGCCGCCGGTCGCCGGCGCGGCCGCCACCGTCGGCCTTATTTTGCTCATGATCGGCTTTGCCGCCAAGGCCGGCATCTTCCCGTTCCATGAATGGCTCCCGGCCGCGCACCCGCAAGCGCCGTCCTCGGCCTCGGCGCTCATGAGCGGCGTCATGCTGAAGGTGGCGCTCTACGGCTTGCTGCGCACGTTTGAAACGGTCGCGCATTTTTCCATTCCGCTGCCCGTTATTTTCGTCTTCCTCGCCCTCACGCTGTTCACGGCCTTTTACGGCGCGCTCATGGCCGCCGTTGAAAGCGACCTCAAGCGCGCGCTCGCCTGGAGCTCGGTCGAGAACATGGGCCTTATGTTTTCGATGGCCGGCTTGGTCGCGCTGTT
>JAHFIF010000140.1 GCA_023246535.1 bacterium | reverse complement strand
GAACCGTTGATAACCTTCATGAGGATGGCTTCAATCATCCGTTCGGTAAAGGACATGAGCTTTTCGTAGTCAGCGTAAGCCCAATAATATTCGACCTGGGTGAATTCCGGGTTATGCGAAGGATCAATGCCTTCGTTTCGGAAACAGCGGGCGATTTCGTAGACCTTCTCAAAGCCGCCGACCACCAAGCGCTTCAAATACAATTCCGGCGCAATGCGCAAATACATGTCCATGTCGAGCGCGTTGTGATGCGTTTTAAACGGCCGCGCCGCCGCGCCGCCGGCCAAGGGCTGAAGAATCGGCGTTTCCACTTCCATGAACCCGTCGGCATCCAAAAAGTCGCGAATCGTTTTAACGATGAGCGAACGCTTTTTAAAAATGTCGCGCACTTCGGGGTTGGAGTTTAAATCCAAATAGCGCTTGCGATAACGGACTTCGGTGTCGGTCAGGCCGTGCCATTTTTCCGGCAGCGGCAACAGCGACTTGGTAAGAACGGTAACCTTATGGACATCAATCGAGTGCTCGCCGCGCTTCGTGTCAAAAACCTTGCCTTCAACGCCAATAAAGTCACCAAGGTCCAAAGCCGGCAAAACCGAATCGTAAATCGCTTCGCCCAACACATCCTTGTGAAAAGCAATCTGCATCGGCGACGAACCGTCTTCAATCGTGGCAAAAGTCAGTCCGCCATGCCCGCGAAAAGCCTTGACGCGCCCCGCCGCTTTAATCACCGTCCCCTCTTTTAAGAGGTCGGCAAAACCGCTTAAAATCTGCGCCAAAGAATGCGTCCAGTCAAACTTGGCCGGGTACGGATCAAGCCCAGCGTCCAGGAGTTTTTGGAGCTTGGCATGACGGGCAATTTCTTCTTCTGATTGTCTAGACATAGATCGAAATTATACGTAATTTGCGATAATCCGTCAAAGAATAAGAAAAAACCCCGCACGCTAGTCCTTGGTGGACCAAGCGTACGGGGTTGAGTTATCTAGACTACAGGTCTTCGAGCTGGAGCCATTCGTTCGAGGTAACGACCGGAAAACGCAGTGCCCGGAGATAGTCCAGGTCCAACGTTCCCAAGTGAATGGCGAGCGGCCGTTGTACCCACTTGTAAATAGTTCGCGCAAACATGGTCACGAACTTGATGACCCAGGCCTTCAACTGTTCGATATCGTACTCGTCGAACATCTCTTCGAGAACGAAGAGCACATCGGCCGGCATCAACTTTTCACCGGCGAAGAGGTAGAGACAGGCGTCCAAGACCGGGAAGGGCATGAGATCCGTCTCGTCATCTTGATTGTCCTCGAGTTCGGCCGAGGCTTTGGTCTTCATGAGCCGTTTGAGTGCGACTGACGACGGGAACATCGTGTCTTTCATGTAGTGCAACATGCCGATGATAACCGTCTTTGGCAAATTGCCGATCAAGGACAAGCCGCCCTGATTATCGCCGCCGATGGTCGTATAACCGACCGCGGCTTCCGACATGTTGCCGGTCTGGAGCCACAGCATTTTCAGCTGATTCGAAAGCATCCACATGATTTCGGCGCGAATGCGGGGATGCGTATTCTGCTTGGTCAGACGATCAAGATCGATGCCCGGCGGCAAAACGCTTCGGCCGATGTCCTGCATCCGCTTGACGTTTTTGCCGATCGGAATCTCGAGGAAACCGACACCGAGTTCTTTGCAAAGTTTGCGCGAGATGCCGCGGGTCTTCTTCGAGTTGAATTTCGTCGGCATGGAAACGCACAAGATGAAGTTCTTAAGTGCGTCGCCCGATAGCCTGCGGACCTTGGTCGCGTAACGATGTGCGTCCAAGAGCGTAAGCACGGAATCTTTGCCGCCGGACAGGGCGATCAAGACGCCGTTGAACGAGCCGTTATCGCCCATGTACCCGTCCAAGCCGGCAATCTTCGCCTCGATCAATTCATCGTAATACGCCCGTGCCGCTTGCGGATCTTCAGGGATGAAGAAGTTATTGTTATTCGGGGTCGCGTACCGGAACGATTCGTGGTTGATGATGATAGGCCCTTCGACCTCCACCACATTGCACTTCTCGCCCGATTGCTTGAAGGCCCTCTCGTCGCTGCGGCGGGTCGTATTGCAACGCCTCAACCGCCTGGTGCGAGAAAGATCGACATCGCAGTAAGTGGAACACTCCTTGAAGCGCGGCGCTTCGTGAAGGATTCTTCCGCACTGAGCAACGCATCCCCATCCATCGAAGGACAGGGCGTCGTTTCCGCCGAACTTGTTCACATAAACGACCGTGACGAAGTTGTTGGCCGACACGGTTGAAACCAATTCGCGCCGCGTGT
>JAHFIF010000139.1 GCA_023246535.1 bacterium | reverse complement strand
TATTAGATATTCAAAAACACCTCCCCGTAAAGAGAAGGTGTTTTTAACTGACGCTCTATTGAATTTCGAAGGTCAGCGTAACGTTCGAAGCAATGTCTTGCGAACCGGTTTGGATCGACGGCGCGACGGCGGGCACGCCGCCGCCCATGCCAACCTTGTCCATGGTGTAGTACGGCATTGGCGAGCCGCCGTTGGATTCGCTGAAATTGACGACGCGGGTCAATTTTATCCCCAACTGTTTTTCCAAAATTGAAGCCTTGTCCATGGCGTCGGCAATGGCTTTTTCGCGGGCCTGGGCCTGCAGCTGTTCCGGATGGTCAATGGTGAAATTAAGGCCCGAGACCTGGTTGGCTCCAACCACCCCGACCGTGTCGAGGACGGACGAAACCAATTCAAGATTGCGGACTTTCACCGTCACGCTTTGGCTGGCCGTGTAACCGGTGATCGTTTGCCGGTTGTTCGAGTAATCGTAATTCGGGCTGACATTGAACTGCGAAGTTTGGATATCGGCGGCCGGGATCCCGATCTGCTTGAGCCTGGCGATCAGGTCGTTGATCTTCTGGTTATTGTTCTTGAGCGCCGTCTGCACGTCCTTGTCCTGAGTGGTCATGCCCAGGTCGGCCGTGGCGATGTCGGGCGCGCCGACGACCTTGCCGGTGCCGTCGAAAGAGATGGTCTTCCGTTCGGCCGGCGCTTTGCCGATGGCGTTGCTCTGCAACGCTTCATTTTTGATCGCAAAAGCCAAAAAGACGATCAGGTAAACGATGAGGATCCCCAGGAGCAGGGCGAAGAGCCGGTTCTCGCGCCAATTGGGCCAGAACCCGCCTTTATCGTTGTTTAAAATAGCCATATGCGTTTGGTGTTAGGTAAATTAGATTTTAGTAATATCAAAGGTTAAACGATCTTCTTCATTCGGCCGTAAAGCGGTTTGACGCCCGGCAAGACCTTGCCTTCGAGGAATTCCAGCATCGCGCCGCCGCCGGTCGAAATATGGTCGACCCACTTGGCCATGCCGGTCTTGTACATCGCTTCGACCGTTTCGCCGCCGCCGACGACGCCCAGCGCCCGTCCTTTGGCGCGGCTCGCGATCGCCTGCGCCAGCGCCATGGTGCCGTGCGCAAAACGCGGCACTTCGAAAATTCCCATCGGACCGTTCCAGACAACCGTCTTGGCGCGCTTCACAAGCAGGCCCCAGGCCAGCATCGTGCGCGGCCCAATGTCGACGATGCCTTCCGGTTTGCGGCAAATGACGAACGGCGTGCCGGTCGCGATCGGCACGGAGCGGATGGGCGCGGCCGGCTTGTCGGCGTTCCCCACCAGCACGTCAACCGGCATGACCAAATTCTTCAGCTTAAGAATGGGCGCCAGCGTGGCCTGGTCGACTTTGTCCAAAAGCGAATTGCCGATCTCGAAACGCTTGGCGACGAGAATGGGATTGATGAGTCCGCCGCCGACCAGCACTTTGTCATAAGCGGCCGCCAGCTTTTTGATGAGGCCGATCTTCGTGCCGATCTTCGCCCCGCCGATGATCGCCACCGACGGACGCTTGGGCTTGGCGAGCAAGCCGCCCAAGATCTTCAGCTCGCGTTCCATGAGCAAGCCGGCGTAAGACGGCAAAAAGCGGGTGATGGCGCTGACCGAGGCATGGGCGCGGTGCGAAACGGCAAAACCGTCATTCACGTAGACTTCGCCGAACTGCGATAATTTTTTGGCGAACGAACCGCCGTTCGATTCTTCGCCGCGGTCGAAACGCAAATTCTCCAGCATGAAGACCTGGCCGGGCACGGCGGCTTCGACGAGCCGCTTGGCATGCGGACCGCCCAGCTCCGGAACAAAGGTCACGACCCGTCCCAAAATTTGCGACAGGCGCTTGGCAATGGGTTTCAGCGTGTATTTTTCGTTGCGCTTTCCGTCAGGACGGCCCAAATGCGCAATAATAACCACGACCGCGCCGCGTCCGGTCAAATATTCGATCGTCGGGCGCACCGCCCATAGCCGAAACTCATCCAAAACCTTGCCGTCCTTGACCGGGACGTTGGCATCGATGCGCAAAAGCACCTTCTTGTCCCGCAAACCTTTGATGTCGCGAATAGTGCGTAGCTTCATGTGGATATTATAACAAAAAAAATTAATTTTATCACCCGCCTATTTGATCGGCCGCACCCCCATTGAAACCGATTCGTAAATTTCCATCAGCTTGCGGTAGTAATCGTCGGGACGGAAACGCGTTTCGGCCATGGCGCGGCCGGCTTTGCCCATGGCGCGGATCTCCGGCTCGTCGTCGGAAAGCGCGGCGATCGCCGCGGCGAGCGTTTTAGCGTCGCCCGGAGGA
>JAHFIF010000138.1 GCA_023246535.1 bacterium | reverse complement strand
TTCGAAAGAAATAAAGGGATAGATGCCGGCGTTGTTGACCAGCGCGTCCAGCCGGCCAAACTGTTCCGCGGTCGCCGAAAAAAGCGCTTTGACCGCGGCCGCATCGGAAACATCGCACGCCACACCGACCGCTTCAGCGCCCATTCCTTTAAGCTCGGCGGCGACTGCGTCGGCGTCGGCCTTGTTCAGGTCGGCGGCGACGACGTTGAAACCGTCTTTGGCCAAAGCGATAGCGATCCCGCGGCCGATCCCCTTGCCCGCGCCGGTCACGATCGCCGTTTTATTATTTGCACTCATATTGTTGGAAAAATTAAATTAATGACTTTCTGTCGATAAGCACGCGACGATCGCTTCGATCACCCGTTTTGTTTCATGAACGTCGCGCACGGCGATCGACAGCGCGCCGGCCTCCTTGGCCGGATAATCGTTGCCGCCGGGGAAAAGCGCGTCGCCGACGAAGATCATGTCGGCAATGGCAATATCCAAAGTGTCGCGCAGTTTTTTGATCCCGTAACCCTTGTCGATGCCGGGCTTGGTGATGTCGACCGAGGTCAGACCGCCGAGCTGGACGTAAAATTCCGGCAGCAGTTCGTTGAGCGCCGCTTTCAGTTTTTGCCGTTTGGCAAAATCCGGATCCCACTTTCTTTTTTCTTCCAACGGCGCCTGCTGGCCCAAGGCGGAGAACGTGACCTGGCTGCCGCGGTCTTCGATCGCCTCGCCCCAGGTCTTCTCAATGCCCAGCCGCGCGGCGGCGATCGTCTGCTTGAGCGCCGCGATGATCTTGGCCGATTCGGCCGGCGTAAAATCCTCCGAATAGATCTTTTCCCACTTCCCGTCGTAGCGGAAGAATTTCGTCCCGCAGGTGGGCAGCAGGTAAAGGCCGGCCAAACTGGCGCCCGGCGCCAGGCCGCCCAGCAGCTGACGCTCGAATTGCGGCAGGTCGCCGCCGGAAATGACCGCAACCTTGGTGACCTTCATGAGCGCGGCGAGCAATTGCGCCATTTCGGCGTCGATCGACGATTTGCTCTCGGCAAGCGTGCCGTCGAGATCGAAAACAACAAGCTTTTTCATAGTTGCCTTAGGCCGCCTGCTTCTTCGCTCCCCATTTCCAATTTTCGACCTCCGGCATGTCTTTGCCGTATTCGGCGATGTATTGCTTGTGCGCGACCAGCTTGTCCTGCATCATCTGTTTCAAGTACGAACCGCGGTCGCCCAATTGCGGCAAACGGTCGATCACATCCTGCACCAAATGGAATCGGTCAACGTCGTTTTGCACGCGCATGTCGAAACGCGTCGTGATCGTCCCCTCTTCCTTGTAGCCGCGCACGTGCAAATTCTGGTTGGTGTGGCGGTAAGCCAGCCGGTGAATGAGCCAGGGATAGCCGTGGAAGTTGAAAATGATGTGCTTGTCTTTGGTGAAGATGGAATCGTAGTCGGTGTCGGAGAGGCCGTGCGGGTGCTCGCTCGCCGGCTGCAGCTTCATGATATCGACGACGTTAACGACGCGGATCTTGAGGTCGGGCAAATGCTCGCGCAAAATGGAAACCGCCGCCAAGGTCTCGAGCGTCGGCGAATCGCCGCAGCAAGCCATGACGACGTCCGGCTCCGCGCCTTGGTCGTTGCTCGCCCACTGCCAAATGCCGATGCCTTCCGTGCAATGGACGACCGCTTCGTCGATCGTGAGCCATTGCGGCAGCGGATGCTTGCCGGCCACGACGACGTTGACATAGTGCCGGCTGCGCAGGCAGTGATCGAAAATCGACAGCAGGCAGTTGGCATCCGGCGGCAAGTAGGCGCGCACGATCGTCGCCTTTTTGTTGACCACATGGTCGAGAAAGCCGGGATCCTGGTGCGTAAAACCGTTATGGTCCTGCTGCCAGACGTGCGACGCCAGCAAAATGTTGAGCGACGAAATCGGCCGGCGCCACGGCAGCTCGCGGGTCACCTTGAGCCATTTGGCGTGCTGGCTGAACATTGAATCGATGATGCGAATAAAGGCTTCGTAGCTGTTGAACAAGCCATGGCGGCCGGTCAGCAAATAGCCTTCGAGCCAGCCTTCACATTGGTTCTCGCTCAGCATCGAGTCGAGGACGCGGCCGTCGGCCGCCAAAAATTCGTCATTCTTTTCTTTCTTGGCTTCCCATTGCCGGTCGGTCGCCTCAAAAACCGAGGTCAGCAGGTTGGAGACGGTCTCATCGGGACCGAAGACGCGGAAGTTGCGCTGCTCTTGGTTCAGTTTGACGACGTCACGCAAAAATTTTCCCAAGACGACCGTCCCGCCTTCGGAAACGGCGCCGGGAAACGGAACCTTAACGGCATGCGGGCGAAAATCCGGCATGCGCAGGTCGCGCATGAGCACGCCGCCGTTGGCGTGCGGGTTGGCGCCCATGCGCCGCTCGCCCGCCGGCGCCAAAGCCGCCAGCTCCGGCTTAAACCGTCCTTGCTCGTCAAAAAG
>JAHFIF010000054.1 GCA_023246535.1 bacterium | reverse complement strand
CCGCCAGATCCGGCGAGAGCCAGGCCGAGAGCGGATAAACGGCGATAAAGGCGACGACGAGGACTTTAATAAGGACCGCCGCGCCCAAATGAAAAGCCAAGCGCTTGGGGTGGAGCGCGTGCGGAATATGATTGTTGCCGTCATGCGGCACGAAGTAGTTTTTGAGATGATGATGAAGGCGGGCCATGCGGATGAATGTCGAATGACTAATGTCGAATGGTTCGGTAAACTCACCAACAGTCGAATTCCGTTCTTTCTTTGTCACCCCGTGCCGCGACACGGGGTCCAATCCATATTGGGCGGTGTTACGGACGACCAAGCGATGATTGGATCCCGGCTTTCGCCGGGATGACGAACGTGATATTAATTATTTTATATCAAAAAAATACGCAAAAGTCAAGGTTTATTTTGGTCGGAAGAGGACTGATCCGCGCGGCGCGGGATTTTTGATATACTGTGACCGTATGAAATTAACCAATGACCGTTACGTAATTTCGCTCGGCACGAAGAACTTTACTGAAAAATATTTCCGGGACAAGGACGGGTGGGTGAAGATCTCGGCCAAGGGCAATAAATTTTCCATGACCGCGGAACAGTTGCTCAACCATTTGCTGCCGGCCATCGCCGGGGTCAAACCGAATTTAAAGTGGAAGGTCGAATACAAATAAAAAAGCCCGCTGACGTTGACATCAGCGGGCCGATCAGACGATGCCGCGATCAGGTTTGCGGCGTTGGCACGAACTTGGCGGTCAGCTCCCGCTCTTTGGCGCGGAATTTTTTGAGACCGTCGGGCCCGACAGCTTCGATCACGCGGACGTCGAGCGTTTCCTGGCTCCAGTCGCCGCCGTGCAGCATGCCGCAGGCGTACGGCCGCGACAGCCGATACATCATTCCTGGGAAAACGCCGCAGGGAATGACACCGCCCAAGGCGATCATTTGCTCCACGCCCTGGCTAAACGGGCAGGCGGAACAGATCATCCCCTCATACTCCGCCTTGTAGTTCTCCAGTTTCATCCGCTTATACCAGTCCCAGTAGTAGCTCTTGCCTTCGGGCGCCGGCGGCGGCTGTTTGCCGAATTCGACCTTCGGGCAGTTCTTCGGGTGGATGACGCCGAACTTCCCTTCCAGTTCGCCGACCAGCCCTTCCAAGACGCCTTGCGCCTTGACGACTGACATGGCGACTTCGCCGTCCGGGTCCTCGATGCGGCCATGGCTCATGGCATGGTTAGTGCTCCAAACATAGCCGCCCAAAGCCTCGATCGCTTCCCAGTATTCCATTTCCGTTTCCGGCTGTTTCTTTAGCTCCACTTGCGTCTCCTTTCGTTCGTGCGCGTATCCGTTCAAAGAACGATTTTCAGCGCACAATATCACGCCGCCCGCGCCGCGTCAATGGAGGGTGATCGACGACGGAACTCACCCTACCCTCTCTTTTTCAAAGAGATGGTGCGGATCCGACCTTTGGAGGAAATACGTCCCCTCCCTTGGGACAAGGGAGGGTAGGGAGAGTTCCGGTCTCTGTCGGTCGAATACAAAAAATCCTCAACTCAGCATTGAGGATTTTTGTTTGCCCGCAAAGCTCCGGGGCTTGGATTCGAACCAAGATGACGGGGTTCAGAGCCCCATATGTCTTGCCAAATTAGACCACCCCGGAGCATTGGGGACAACGGGTATATTATACGAATTTCAAATGACGAATGTCGAATTTTATTTTTGTCATCCCGTGCTGCGACACGGGATCCAATCATCGCTTGGTCGGCTACAGTCATTGTTTTGGAAAAGCATAGCTTTTGTAAGAGGGAGGGGCACCCTTGGTTCGCCATTAGGCGACCAAGGACGACGGACTCCCAGGGTCGTCCGTTTGGGCAAGTTCGCGAAGCCTGTCCCTCCCTCTTACGATCTCCCTCCCCAGCGCGCAAACTCCTCGTACCTCGTCGTGATGGTAACCCGGCACCCCGCCAGCCGGCGGCAGGGGGCGCGGGTTTTTCCCTTAGGCCAGGCCTTCGGAGGTCACCCTCTCCTTTATCCTCCCCCGCTCCGGGGGAGGTGCCGGACCGGCCTTGCGGATGCTGGGAACGTAATATTAAACCTCTCCCGAGTGCGGGAGAGGATATGGTGAGGGGTGCCCCGCAGGCCGAATACAAAAAATCCTCGATCGGAATCGAGGATTTTTTATTCGTCCGCAAAGCTCCGGGACTTGGATTCGAACCAAGATAACGGGATTCAGAGTCCCGTGTCCTGCCGTTAGACGATCCCGGAGCTTTGTTGACGAATTTTTATTCCACCACCGTGCCGCCGAATTGGGCCAGGAGGTTGTTGGTCATGGGGTTGGAAACGGCGCCGGCGGCGTCGGGTTGGGTGATCTCGGCACGGACGGGAATAATAGCGCAATTATAGAGCGCGGTCAATCCGCGAATTATGCTGTCCTTGTTCTTCATTTGGTTGAGCTTGTCGGCGTGCAGTTTGTATTGGACGCCAATGACCAGCTCGCCATCCTCAAAACGCATGGGGCGCGCGACGCGCAGCAGGAAAGGCAGCGACGGATTTTCATCCTGCACGGCGGCGCACAGCTCGTCCCAGCGCAGGGCGAGCGTGTCGAGCGGAATGGACGCGGCGCCGGAGGGCGGGTACGGATTGGCGGCGGGCGCAACGGCTTCAACTTTGGCGGCTGACTCCGCAGCGGACGGTTTGGCCTCGAGCGTCGCCGAAGGACTCGCGACAACGGGCGCGGGCTGGATCTGAGCCGTTTCAACCTTCGCCGCCACGGCTGGCGCAACTGGTTGCGACTTGGCCGCGACCGGTTCCGGCGCTTTTGGAATTTTGCCTGCCCCATTCGGGATGGCGCTGTGCGGTATGGGGTTGTTAGCATTTAGTTTTTCTGCGGCTGCGCCAACGTCCCCGCAGTGCTCCGCGGCCACCAGCTCGAGCGGCAATTGCGGAATGGGCGTCGACTTGAGTTCGACGCGCGCGGCCATGAACGAGTTGATGAGGCGGACAATGTGTCCGGCGCTCAGGTGCTTGGTCGCGTCGGTTGCGGCCACGGACGACGGCGCGCCGAGCGCCGCCACCAAAAGAGCGCGCAAATATTCGATCGTTTCGTTGACGAACTGCTGCAGATCAACGCCTTCTTCAACCAGCTTGTTGACGAGCTCAATGGCCTCGCTCCCCTGCCGGCCGGCCAGCGCCGCGACAAAGGCGGCGACCAAGTCGCGGTTGGAGCGCGGCAGCACCAGAGCTGCTTCGTCGAGGCCGATCTTTTTTTCGTCGAGCGACAAGACTTGTTCGAGCATGCTTTCGGCGTCGCGCAAACAGCCGTCGCCCAGGCGCGCCACGGCTTCGAGCACGGCGTCGTCAACTTCCACGCCTTCGCCGACGGCCATGTGCTTTAAGCGTTCGACCATTGAAGCGAGCGGAATGCGCTTGAAATCGAAACGCTGGCAGCGCGAAATGATCGTGGCCGGGACTTTGTGGATTTCCGTGGTCGCCATGATGAAAACGGCGTGGGCCGGCGGCTCCTCGAGCGTTTTGAGGAGCGCGTTCCAGGCCGAGGTCGAAAGCATGTGCACCTCGTCGATGATGAAAACCTTAAAGCGGCGCGAGGTCGGCGCAAAGCGGACGTGCTCAATGACGTTTTCGCGCACGTTGTCGACGCCGGTGTTGGAGGCGGCATCGATTTCAATGACGTCCATCGAGCGGCCGGTCCGCTGTTCGTTGCAGGCGTCGCAATCGTTGCACGGTTCGCTTTGCCCGTCTTTGCGCTTTAGGCAGTTGAGCGCCTTGGCAAAAATGCGCGCCATGCTGGTTTTGCCGACGCCGCGCGGGCCGGTGAACAAATAAGAATGCGCCACCGAACCGTTCGCCAGTTCGTTGGCGAGGGTGATGCGGATGTGGTTTTGGCCGGTTATTTCGGCGAGCGTTTGCGGCCGGTATTTTCGGTAAAGCGCGATTCCCATGAGGCAGGATTAAAATCCGACGGTCGCGGGGTCGACCTGGCGTTTGATGACGTTCTCGACCGCCGCCCACTTCGACGGCGAAGCTTTGGGGACGAGAATGACCGCCTCGTCGCCGTCGGCGCCGTGGAAGTAAGTGATCGAGGCCTTAAGCACGCGATAGCGCTTGTCGCCGACGATGACGGTGAATTCGTCCACCTCGCGGTCGTGCACCAAGGCACCGACCTTGCGGTCGCGTTCGATCGGGCCGATCTGTTTGAAAATGAAAGCGCCGGTCGGAGTGACGGTGAGTTTGAGCATGTCGCCTTCGACCAATTTTGATTTGGAAGCGTAGTTGGGCGGAATGGGATATTCCTTGCCGTCGGGGCCGACCATGCCTTTGCCGTCGAAAATGCCTTCGACAATGGTGCCCATGACGCCGGCCGTTTGCGCCGGGAGCGGGGTGGTGCGGACCGGCGCGTCGGCGCTGATCGAGGCCGACGGCGCGTCCAAGAGCCGGAGGGCGGCGGCGATGTTCTCGTTCATCGTCCGCAAAATATTAATTAGGATCGCCGTCTTGTCAACGGGAGCGGGGGCAACGGCGGGCGTTTGGTTTTCTTCGGCCGATTGGTATGTGTTTTCCATATTTTTATTTTAATGATTATTGGCGTTTATTATTTTATAAATTCGGGCTCGCGGACGGTTTGGCCGGTTCGCCAAGGCGTAGCGATCTTAACACCAAAAGGCCGACAACGAAAAGGCCAGTTGAGGATAACGCCGAAAGCATGCAGTACTGGCAAATTGCTTTAATGACGAAGAGTTGCAGATAGACGAGATAAAGCGAAAAAACAAAACCGACGGCGGTAAACCGCGCCGTCCATTTGACGATCAATTGGCGGCGCAGGTCGAGGTACAGGATAAGCGCCACAATGACGGCCAAATAGTAAAGCGCGCCCATGAGCGACATCGGCAGCACGCCGAAGATGAGCGAATACGAACTGGTCGTGACCTTTTCGCAACCGTTGGTTATTGAGCACGGCGGCACGCGATTGAGGAAATGCTCAACGGTCAAATACCCGGCATCGAGAAAGCCGAGGACGGCCAAGCCGAGCATGCCAAAAACCAGCCGGGAGACCGGCGGTTTGGCCGCCGCGGCATTACTTTCCAAGGACTTTGTCGAGTTCTCGTTTGAATTCATCATAGGTTCGCGATTGAATAAGAACGCCGTTCAAGAAAAAGGTCGGGGTGGAATCGACGCCCGCTTTGGCGCCGCTTTGCGCGTCTTTGTCGACCTTCGCCTTAACAACATCGGCGTTGAAATCGGCGTGGAAGTTATCCAGGTTCAGGCCAAGCGATTGGGCGTATCCGTCGAAGGTCTTCACGAGCGTGCCGCTGTCCATGGTCGACCAGGTTTCCTGATTGGTGAAAAGCAATCCGGCCATTTCGAAGAATTTGCCCTGCAATCCCGCGGCGCCGGCGGCGAACGCGGCCGGAACGCCGTTCGCGTGGCCGGGGATGGGAAAGTTGCGATAGACAAAACGCACGCGGTCGCCGTAATCGCTTTCCAGTTTTTTAACGGTCGGATAAATCGCGCCGCAAGCCGGACATTCGAAGTCGGCGTATTCAACAAGCGTGACCTGGGAATCGGCTTTGCCGAAAACATGGTCGTCGGCCAAAATTTCATTGACGCCGGGAACATAAACGTGCGGCTGGCCGCCGCCGTTGGCGAGCCAAACCATGCCGGCCACGGCCAGGACGACCGCGCCGATGACCGACGACCAGAGAACGATCCGGTAAGTATTATTGGACATTTTGTTTGATTTTATGTGGTTAAGCGATATTGGAGATTACCATTTTATAAAACAGAAATCAAACCGCGACAACCGGCCGTTTGCTACCCCCGCCCGGCAATCGCGATCGCCAAAAACAAGACGCCGGCGCCGAGAACAAAGGCCAGCGGAATGATGCTGACGATATAGATGATCTTGGAATGCCTTTTGGAAACGACATTCAGCAAAAAGCATACGAGGCAGCCAAAAAAAGAAAAATATCTCAGCCCGTTAAAAACCGTTGGCGTGTACGAAAACAGCTCCAGGTTGTTTTCGCTGGCCAAAACCGCCAAAAGGATCTGCAGGCACAGCCCGATCAGCAGCGGCAGGGCGACAACGGCGAAAAAAATGAGTTCAAGCCGCTGGTTGATAAATTTTAAAAATGCATTCATAGCGCCTTTGCTCTTGCCTTGGCGAGACAGGATTTAAGGACCGGCGTGGGCAACCAGCCGCATTGGCCGTCGGCTTGGCGGGCGCAGGTCGCGGATTTGTAGCAAGCGTATTCCGGCGCGTACAGGCAATCGCTGATCACGTCCGGCTCGTCGGTGCACAGCTGGCCCGAACAGCCGCCGACATGGCAGGCGGCAACGGGCGCCGACGCGGGCGGCGCCGGGCCCCATGCTTGATCGGCCAGGTTGAATTGCACCGGAACGCTGATCTGATCGTCGTTGGCGGGCAGGCCTGAGGGATTGTCTTTTTTGAAAATAAGTTCGCCGGCTGCGGTCGCTGGCTTGGCAAAAACCAACGTCGCTTTAAAGGGAACGAATTTTCCGCTCATCCAGTCCCCTTCGGCGGTCGCTTGGCCCGTCGCCAAGACAGTACCATTGGCATCCTTGAGCAGGACGGGGAAAGAACCTTCAAAATACCAAAGCCGGGCATGACCGGTAATGACGAGCGGGCTCGCGAGCCGGTCGCCGGGCACCGGCGAAACGATCGACAAAATCTGCTGCTTGGCGCCCAGGTCGTAGGTTTTTGGCGTTTCCGCCGGCGGAACTTTAACCGCGGGCGGCAAAACCGGCGGCGCGGAAAAGGCGCGCCATAATCCCAGCCCGACCAGCACCAAGACCAGCGACGAAACCAGGCCGATCAAAATGAATTTTTTTTGTTTTGGTTCAGACATAGGCTGTTAAAATTTTACCGCGCCGCCAAATAGACGGCAACGGTGACGGCCGTTTCGGCGCGCAGAATAAGCGGTCCGAGCGAAGAAACAAGGAACCCGGCGGCGCGCGCCTCGGCGGTTTCAAATTCTTCCCAGCCGCCTTCGGGGCCGATCCACACGCCGACGCTGCCCGCGAGCGGTCGGACGCGGCCGAAATCTTCGCCGCCGGCATCGAAAAAATGATTGGCGTCGTTCTCCCCCGCCGCCTTGAGCGCCGCCTTAAATTTGACCGGTTCGGAAATAACCGGGACCACGGCGCGGCCGCACTGCTCGGCCGCTTCCTGGGCGATCTTCTTGAGCCGATCAAGGTTCAATCCGAGTTTGACCGTGTGCGCCGTGACGATCGGCACGATCAAGGACGCGCCGGCCTCGACCGCTTTTTCAATGGCGTATTCAAAATTTTCGCGCTTGAGGATGGCGCAATACAGAATAACGCGCCTGGCCGGCTCGGCGCCGGCATGGCTTTCGCCGACCGCCACCTCGACCGAAGCTTTGTCGAGGGCGCGAACCGTGCACGCCGCCTCGGCGCCGCGGCCGTCGGCGAGAATGATCTGTTCGCCGGCGCGCAGCTTAAGGACGTCGCGCAGCTGGTGCGCGAAGCCGGGATCGCGAACGAGCAGACGCGCGGCGGTGAGGTCAAAATTGCCGATGAAGCGATGGATCTTTTTCATAGGTCTTTTTAAACAAGCGGCTTGAATTGATCAGCGGGAAAAAATCCGTGGCAAAATTATAGAACGCGGCCAACGCCGGCCCGGCGACGCCGGTCAGCACCAGGGCAAAACCCAAGAGGTTGGAAACGGACCAAATGGCAATGTCCGAGGAGACGACGCGCATCGAGCGGCGCGAGAGTTCGATAAGCTCCGGCAAGCGATCGAGATTGTCAGCCAAGATGACGACATCCGCCGCCTCCACCGCCACCGCCGCGCCGCCGCCCATCGCCATGCCGACATCGGCGCGGGAGAGCACCGGCGCATCGTTCACCCCGTCGCCAATCATGCCGACGGGTCCGTCGCTCAAGAGTTTTTCCAGCTCCGTCACTTTGTCCTCCGGCTTCATGCCGGCGCGGAATTCCGTTATGCCGAGCGTTTTGGCGGCGCGCGCGGCGGCCTCCTCGCGGTCGCCGGTGAACATGACAATGCGCGAAACGCCCAATTCTTTAAGACGGCGCAAAGCATGAGCCGCTTCGGGACGCGACACATCGGCGACGACGAGCGTTGCTTGATAAACGCCGTCGCGCGCTACCATGACCACCGAGCGCCCGTCGTCGACCGTCGCGTTGGGGTGTTTTATTTTTTTCACGTCCAAAAATGCTGCCGTCCCGATCACCATGACCGCACCCGCCGTTTCGGCAATAACGCCAAAGCCGGTCACCGTCTC
>JAHFIF010000053.1 GCA_023246535.1 bacterium | reverse complement strand
TCGCCCGTCGTTGCGCCTGACAACCTTTCCGGTTGGAATAAATATTCCGCAAAGAATTCCCTCACCGTCGGAAACGGCTCGATGGCGCTTACGCCATCGCAAAGTTCTTTTACGGAAACGTTTACAGGCATGGCCTATCGCGACGGCGCCAAGACGACCGCCGCGTGGGGTGTAACAGGACAGCTTGTGCGGCCGGATTACACGCACACCGATCTGACCTCAAGATTCGTTGATGCCGGCATGGCGCCTGCCGGCGAAGCTTATTATGGGCGAGATTTTGTCGTTGATACGGTGAATAATAAGCTTTACTACGTTGAATTGGGCCATATTTATAATATTAATCGCGTCACGCAAAATCCGGTCGATATTACCGCCTCCTCCGGCCTATCGGCCATCCCGGGTTGGGATGAAAATGGCATGTATGGATTGGCGTATGACAACGGTAAAATTTATTTTGCTTTTGGCTGCGGAACTTTTGTGGCGCTTGATACGGCAACCGATCAGGCGACCGAGATCAGCGGTCGCGGCATCAATTGCTCGCATCTCGCCGCCGACCCGGTTCGCCACCTCATCTACCAAAACGCTTGGGGTCAATTGGGCGTTTATAATACGGTTACCCACGCCTATACCGACATAACCGCGAAAGCCAACCTTGATCAATTCAATTATGGCAATGACGGCGGCGCGCCCATGATCGTTGATGACTCAAACGGGAATGTCTATTTTTTCAAAGATAACAGTTTCGTCGTTTACAACCCGACCACGGAATCATCGCAAAACTTGGAAATATCCTCCGGCATTGAGACGTTGTGGCCGGGCCGCAGCGGCAGCACGTTCATTTATAGCCGTTTTGACGGTAAAATTTATCTCTGCGACTATAATCACTTTGGCCGATTCGACCCAACCACCGGTTTGGCGACGGATCTGGATCCCGGGCGAACCATTGGCTGGTATACGTCGGGCATGTACGCTTCCCTGAGCGAGGGGAAGATATATTTTACCGGCGCAACCGTTTACGTTTACGATATTTCGCGCGGAGTATTGGGCACGGTTGATACTTCGGCGATCAACAGCCAGCACGTCGGCGTTCCTGTTGTTGATGAAAGCCGCTCGACCTTGTATATCGCCGGTTCACGCTCCGCCAACCCGAGCAATTTGAATTTTTTGGCCTCGTTCTCAATCCCTTGCGTCAGCTGCGATGCTGTCTCGGGTGCGCTTAGTGCGACGACCCAAAAAATTTTTTCTGCCACGCTCACTAAAAACGACACGCCGGGGACGGGAACGGCGGCTTATCAACTTACGAGCGACGGCGGGGCGCACTGGGAAACGGTGACACCCGGAAGCTTGCATACGTTTTCTGCTACCGGCTCTGACCTTCGTTTCAAAATAACTTTGACTGGGAATGCGACCGTGCAAGACGTGTCGATCACATACGTGTATTACTCCGTCGCCGGCGAATTGGTCTCGTCAAAATTTGACGGCGAAGATCCGACGACGGTCGTTAACCGTTTGACCTGGAATG
This sequence comes from bacterium, assembly GCA_023246535.1. Lineage (GTDB taxonomy): Bacteria > Patescibacteriota > Patescibacteriia > CAIQCM01 > CAIQCM01 > CAIQCM01. Next base: position 6,777 of record JAHFIF010000053.1, on the reverse strand, counting down.
AAAATTCCAGTTTACCGTCCGGCACATCGGTCGTTGCCTCGATTAAAACGGCGCCAACGGCAGCCGGTCTTAATTCCGCGCCTTGGATAAATTTGCAAAACGGCAAGCCGGCGTCAGAGCGGGCCAGCGTTTCCGAATCATTCGACTCGACCGCGAACCGCGATGCCGGAAATACCACCGCGCAATGGGACGGAGCGGGGCGGCTTGCGAAAACCGGTTTTGTTTCAGGCGGCCTAGTGGCAGCCCTGACGACAGCCGGCGCGCCTAACGGGGTCACGATCTCGGCGTTGGCCGTCGATAATATTAACGGCGTGGTTTATATAGGTTACGACCATGGCGCGCAACAGCTGTTCTCGTACGACATAAGCTCGAATACGGCCCGCGACCTGACGGACGATTCTGGCTTCAGCGGCTTTTATAACATCAATTACGGGGTTAACGAGATGGTTTTTATCGACGGCAAGCTTTATTTTGCCTTTCATTTCAATGAGCTTGCAGTATATGACCCGACGGCCGGCGTTTCGGGCACGACCGAAAATATTTCAGGACTAATGCCTTTTTCGGTCGGGATAACGATGGCGCCTGACCCGGCGAACCACAAGATATACATATCAAGCCCGTCAGGGGGCGGAGTAGCGCTGTTCGTGTGCATCACTTACCCCTCAATCAGCATCGTCGATCTAACCCCAGGTTCGGGCCTTGGGTCCTTAGGAAGTCCTTGGAACGAAAATGCCGTTCGTTCGAGCGTTGATCCTAACAGTGGCGAAGTTTTTCTGGTCTCATATATTAATTATGTCGATCCGCGTTTGGCGATTTACGACCCCTATACCGGATTAGCTCACGACATCACGGCATCTTCGCATCTTCAGGAGGCATGGACCGGAGGGGCGATAGCCGCTTCGCTTTTCGGCGGCGATGGAAAGTTCTATATGGGAAGTCGCGATGCCGACTTATACTCTTATGATTCCGCTTCTGGCCAAATCCAATATCTTGCCGGCGGTTATGCTCTTGTCAACGGCGCAGCGGCTTTGGGGCCCGACAATCATAATCTTTTCTTCAATACTGACGGCTCGCATTTGGGGGAGATGGGGTGGGTCAGCGGGTACGACGTAGACAGCCATTCAGCCGATATTGCATTGGCGGTTCAGTTCGTCGGCAGCTATATCACCGCTTTGGCCGCAAGTTCTTATGATCATAAGGTTTATATAGGAACCGGAAATGGCGAATTGGGCTCTTTTGTCGATTACGACGATTTTGTCGCCGTTTCAAGCGCCCTTGATTCAACTAGCCAGAACATACTATCGGCCACCCTGACCAAGAACGACTCTCCGGGCACGGGATCGGTTGCCTATCAGCTCTCCAACAACGGCGGTTCAACATGGGAATCGGTCGTTCCGGGAGCTTTGCACGTATTTTCCTCTAGCGGTTCGGATCTGCGCTTCAAGATATCGCTTACCGGCGACGCGACGGTGGAAGACATTTCGATTGAATATTTTTCCGCGATTGCCGGTTCGGATAATTGCACCAAGTCCGGGACAACCGTCACCTGTGGCGCATCGACCATTCCCGCCTCTTTCCAAGACGGCGCTAATGATCGTTTTTTCCAATACAAAATCACGCTTGTATCGGACGGTGTTGCTACGCCGACCGTCACCTCGGCCGCTATTCAATTTGTCGTGAATGCTGCGCCGGAAGTCAGAAATGTGACCGCGGTGCAAAACGCCAATGGCACGGTGACAATCAATTACCAAGTTCGCGACGTCGACACGGCCGGCGGGTCATCGGGAAACATTGGATACATCACTCCGTCTTTTGAATATTGGAATGGCACGGCATACGTTACGGTCAGTGCTTTGGCGGCAGGGGATACCAGCCGCAAAATAGTCGACATGGACGGCACAACTTGGAACGCGTATTCCGCCACCTGGACGCCAACCACCGACTACCCCGGCCACTTCATGAACGGAACGGCCAAGATTCGCGTCACGGCCAACGACGGCGAGGGCGCCAACCCGACCGGCTCGGCCGAATCAACGGCTTTCTCTTTGGATACCAAAGCGCCAAGCCAGTCGGCGTCCGGCCCGGTCGCGATTGAGGCCGGTCCGTGGGGCGGTCCGATCAGTTCAACGACGACCAATAGCACAGCCATCACCACTTCCGGCAGTTCGTACATTCTGGTCGGGATTACGGCTAATGGGACGAACAGTCCGACCGATGAAGCGGTCGTCTCGGTTAGCGGCGGCGGCTTGACCTTTGCAAAATTAGCCGGCGGCGCGATTCCGACCGACACGGCGACAACATCGGAATTTTGGGGCGCTTACTCCGCCGGCGCGCTGAACGACGCCACGATCACCGCGACCCTGAACAACCCGGCCAACTTCGCTTTCAGCGTGCTTTCACTCTCAGGCGTAAAGCAAGGCGATCCGCTCGGCGCGACGCTCGGTCCGGTAAAAGTTGGCGGGAATCTCGTTGCTAATTTTAGCAACACGCGCGAGGGGTCGATGCTTTTTGCCACGGCTTTTTCTTCGCCTTATGCCGGCGGCGTCAGTGCGGGGGCCGGGACGACGGTTTATGCCAATCAAAACGGCGCGACGCAGCACCTTCGTTCTTCGGCGGCCGTTTCGGGCGGCGCGCAAACCATCTCCTCAACGGGTTGGGGATCTTCAAACGCCGAGTATGTCGGAATTGAAATTCTTCCTTCGGAAGGATCGTTCCTTGTTGATGCGTCGGGCCTCACGCCAGTCATCAAATTGTCGATCGTCGATGATTCGCCGCTCACCATGAAGGTCGGAATCAACGACGCCACCCTTGCCGCCGCCACTCCCGAAGCCTTTGCCACCACCAAGACCCTGCCGTCGCTCGCCGAAGGCAACACCGTCTATGGCCAGGTGAGCGACGCCTTTTCAAACCGCACCAGCATCATGGCCGCCCCCGTCCCGGTGACGCCGACTTCCGTCATCATCCAAGATATCTCCAACGTCGTCGCCACCCCCAACACCTTCCGCATGTTCGTCGCCTGGAAAGCCACGACCGGCGCCTTTGCCTCATACCGCGTCCACCGCTCCGCCACCGAAGCCAATCCCGAAACCTGGGGCACGGTCGCGACGATAAATTCCCAATCCACCAACTACTTCGTCGACAACGACGTTAACCAAGGCGACAGCCTCTACTACTACATCACCGCCGTCGACCCCTCCGGCAACGTTTCTTTCCGTTCCTCGGTCGTCCACGGCACGGCCAACGGCACGCAGGACGCCGGCGAAGGCGGCGGGGGAACGACGGTCGCGCCGGTCATCTCCAACGTTGCCTCCGGCACGCCGCGCTCCACCTCCGCCACCATCACCTGGGACACCGACGTGCTCTCCGCTTCAACCGTTGATTATTCGACCACGCCCTCGACCTTCACCTCAACCGCGTCCGTTGATTCGTTGGTTGATAACGCTTCCGGCGTCGGGCAGCATCGCGTCACCTTAACCGGCCTCACCCCCGCGACCGCCTACTACTTCCGCGTGACCTCAACCGACGTGAACGGACACGCGACCGCCGACGCCAACGGGGGAACGGGGTACCAGTTCACGACCGCCCAGGGTCCCATGATCACGAATGTCGTCCTCTCGCGGATCATGAACACCTCGGCGCGGATCGCCTGGAATACCAACATTGCCGCGACGACCGAAGTCGCATACAGCACCCATGCCGATTTGTCAGCCAAAACCACGGTCACCGACCCCGGCGCCCCCGGCACAACCCACATCCTCGACCTAACCGGGTTGAACCCCGGCACCAAGTACTACCTCCAGGTCCGCTCCGTCGACGGTTCGTCGAACGAAACGATCGATGATAACGCCGGCGCCTACTACACCCTCACGACCGCCAACGACCTGACGCCGCCCGTGATCTCCGCCGTCGCCACCGCGCTGGTGGCCGACACTTCGGCCGTTATCACCTGGCAAACCGACGAACCCGCCACTTCCCAGGTCAACTATGGCGCTTCCACCGCCTATGGTTCGCAGACCGCCCTCGACCAAACGCTCACGACCGTCCACTCGGTCACCCTTTCCGGTTTAACCGCCAAAACCGCCTATCTTTTCGACGTTGTCTCCGCCGACGCCTATGGCAACAGCGCCACCGACGACAACGCCGCCGCGGGCTATGCCTTCACGACCACGGCGAGTCCCGGCGCCACCGTCGGCGGCTACCGCCCGTCGACCGCCGACACGACGCCGCCCGTCATCCTTAACCTCAAGGCCAACTCGATCGGGAAAACCAACGCCACCATCGAATGGACGACCGACGAGCCGGCCACCTCGCTCGTCAAATACGGCCCCACCATCGCCTATGGCACCTTGGGCGGCTCGATCGACGAACATATCACGACCCACAAGGTCTTCTTGAACGACCTCAAACCCGGCACCATCTACCACTTCATCGCCGTTTCCGCCGACACGGCGGGGAACCAAGCCGCCTCGACCAACCGCGAGTTTGCGACGCTCAACGAGGACGGCACGACCGTCCCCATCCCGCCGCAGCCGAACGAGACGACGCCGCCCGTGACGCCGCCTGCGAATACGAATACGCCGGAGACGCCGGCGACGCCGCCCGTGCCCGAGGTTGATAAAAAGCTGCGCATCATGTCGGCCTTTGACGACATGCTGAAGAGCCCCGACCTGTCATTGATCCCCGAAGATTACTTTACAGCTACGGTTAACGAGATCATCGATCGGGTGATTCATGCGCCATCGATCGTCGGTCTGGCCCCGAAAGTTGATGTTACTGGCACGACGGCAACCATCAGCTGGACCACTGACAAAAAGGCCAATGGCGTCGTGGCGTTTGTTGATGAGCCGGGGTATAAAGCCGGCGCGCCCGAACCGTACGGTCTGTTTGCCACGGACGCAAATTCCAGTACCACGCTGCACTCGGTGATGATCGATAAATTGCAGCCGGCCACGACCTACCACTTCCAGGTTCGCTCCAAAGGCTTGATCGGCTCCGAGGCGCGTAGTAATGATGCGACCTTTACGACCGCGTCCGAACTCCCGCAGATCACCGACCTGAAGATCTCAACGATCTCCGATACTTCGGCGGCTTTGTCGTGGAAAACCAACATCCCCACCAAGACGGACATTGAATACCGCAACACCGTCACTAATGCCGCGCTCACCCAGGGCGATCCGGCTATTTTGCGCGATCATGCCTTTAAGCTGGAAAAGCTCATTTCCGGCGTTCCGTACTCCCTCGTCATCACCGCCACCGACGAAGCGGGGAACAAAACTTTGAGCAAGCCGATCAACCTTTTGACCTCAAAAGACAATAAATCGCCGGAAATTTCCAAAGTTTCCTCAAGTTCAACGCTGTATCCCGGCAAAGACACGCGCGTGCAGACGATCGTTTCTTGGAATACCGATGAACCGGCTACGTCGCACGTTTGGTTCCAGGAAGGCTTGGCCAAAGATGCGGCGCAGGTCGAGGTCCCTGAGGATTCAACGCTGGTCACGGCGCATACCGTCGTTATTACCAAGTTCCGCCCCGCGACCGTCTATAAATTCCATGTTGAATCGTCTGACGCATCAAGCAATAAGGCTAAATCCAACGACTTCCTCATTCTCACCCCGCAACAGAAAGCCAGCATCCTCGACGTTATCATCGGTAACTTTGAGCAGGTCTTTGGTTGGACGAAGAAAATTGGCGGATAAGCGGCGTATAACCTAGAACGTAGTGACAAAAAATCCCCGATCGCGGGATTTTTTGTCTTTTTACGCACTGCGTTCTAAGTCTAGGTTCTAATTCGTTCGATTACGAACGTTTTGCACAGTTTTTGGTTACCCAAACTCGCATATTTTTGCTAAAATATACGGGTATGCGACGAAGGCGATTAATATCGCTAAAACTTCGACGTCGCGTAACAAAAAACCTCCGGGTATTTTTGTTGTATTGTCGCGCCTGGAAGAAGTCATTGCCCAAAGCTATCAAATCGATCTCGATTTTCTCGCGTAAAACTTGGACCAAGCGTTTTACGATCTCCGCCCTGATTGTCACTATCGTTGCGAGCTCGTTTATCTTCTTCAAACAACCAAATGTTGTTTTGGGTCAAACCTATAGCATCACCCAAAACGATTGGAGCGGCGGAGCGACGGCGGTTGTCAGCGCCCCGGTTGCCTTCGATGAGGGGCCTTGGAATAATTTTGGCGAGCCGGGCACGCCCGCCTCGGTGGACGTTACCACGTCCAGAGCTTCGTACTTGCTGCTGGCGGCGCTGACGCAACATGATGGCGCGGTCGTGCCAATCCAGACGACGGTTTCCGGCGGCGGTCTTTCCTGGAAACGCCTTTACGGCGGCGATTACTCTCCGACGCTCAGTAACGGCTCGATGAAAGCGGAATATTGGGGCGCGTATTCTTCCGCACCGCTCATTAATGCAACGATTACCTTGTCATCAAGCGTTGATTCTTGGAATTCTTTTTCTTTGGTCTCGCTTCTTAATGTCGATGCCGCAAACCCGATCGGCTCCGCCATCCAGGCTAACCGCATTGACGGTAACCTGGTTGCGAGTTTCAACAGCACCTCAAACGGCTCGATGCTTTTTGCCGCCTGTGCCAGTCCCAGCGGCGGTTCCAGTTTCGCCGCCCCCAGCAGCGTAGCGACGACGGTTGTTTACACCCCATGGAGCGATTCGGTGCATATTCGCTCCACTGCGGCAGTGAGCGGCGGGCCGCAAACCATCTCCACGGTCAATTGGAATCCCGGCGATATCAGCTACGGCGTTGCAGTGGAAAT
>JAHFIF010000137.1:605-2470 GCA_023246535.1 bacterium | reverse complement strand
AGCGGCGCCGGTACGTGTCAAAAAACTTGCACCAACCGGTCGCTTGGCTCGACTTGTGTAACGGGTTCCGATTGCGAAAGCTCTGGAATCTGCGCCGTCCTCCCTTCGTTCAGCGGCAAAGAAGGGACTAACGACAGTACCGGAAGACCGTTGGCGGCAGGGTCGAAATTCTGTTCAAACGGAGGCAATGGTGCTTTGTGTTCGACTGCGGGTGATTGTTCGGACGGCCATTACTGTGCGACTCAATACTATAATTGCGGCGCTGACTGCCCTTTGTATCGCACATGTTCGACCCTCGGCAGTACTGGTCAAATATGTTGCGATAATGCCGAATGTAAAAATGGAAAATGCATTGGTTCAATCGAAAATGGGGGAAAATGCACGATCACCAACGGAACTTGCGGCACAAATTGCGGTACTTGCAACTAAAATTCGGTAATTTTTGAACGCGATTATTCTAATAAAGCGCCGTGACCCTGCGGGGGTTGCGGCTCTTTTGTTTTTATGCTACGCTTTTAATTCTCATAAACTCACCAATTTCGCATGCCAGAAAAGATCTCGATCAAAGGGGCACGGGTTCATAACTTAAAAAATGTCTCCTTGGACGTTCCCAAGAACAAGCTGGTCGTCATGACCGGGCTTTCCGGTTCGGGCAAGTCGTCCATCGCTTTCGATACCATTTACGCCGAGGGTCAGCGCCGCTACATGGAGTCGCTGTCGTCCTACGCGCGGCAATTTCTTGAATTGCAGGACAAGCCGGACGTTGACGAGATCAACGGTCTGTCGCCGACCATTGCCATCGACCAGCGCTCGAGTTCGCAGAACCCGCGCTCGACGGTCGGCACGATCACGGAGATTTACGATTTCCTTCGTTTGCTTTACGCCCGCGCCGGGCGGCCGCATTGCCATCTTTGCGGGCAGGCGGTCGTCGCGCAAACCGTCGAAGACATCGCGCATCGGATCATGAAGGAAACGGCCTCGGGACCGACCGTGGTGTTGGCGCCAGTGGTTTCTGATGAGCGCGGCGAACACAAACACATCTTTCAAGAATTGGAAAAAGGCGGGGTGGCCGAAGTGCGCCTCGACGGCGAGCTCAAAAGCACGGCCGCGGCCAAACAGGAACGGCTCTCGCGCGAAAAGCGCCACACGATCGAAGCGGTGGTCGCGCGCCTTACGACCGCGCCGGAAATTTCGCGCGCCAAAATCATCGCCGAACACGGCTTGGAGTGGGGCGACGGCTTTATCGAGATCGTCAAACTCAATACCGGGGAGACGGTCAAGCTCTCCAAGGATCTCATGTGTTCCAAAGACGGCATTTCCTTGCCGGCCATCGAGCCGCGGCTTTTCTCATTCAACAACCCGCAGGGCGCTTGCGCCGCCTGCACCGGGCTCGGCACCAAGCTGGTCTTCGTGCCGGAGCTGGTCATCCCGAACCGCAAATTGACCGTCGCCCAAGGCGCGATCAAACCTTGGATGCGGATTGCCGGCAACCGCGAAGGCAACATGGAGCTCATTGACGAGGTCGGGCACCGCTACGGTTTCTCCGTCAACACGCCAATTTCCGAGTTCACCAAAAAAGCCATGGACATTTTGCTCTACGGCACCGACGGCGAACTCTACAAGGTCGGGACGCAAGAATTGATGTTCGAAGGTATCATCGCCAATCTTGAGGCTCGCTATCGCGAGACCGATTCGGATTACGTCCGCAAGGAACTCGAGGAATACATGCAGACGCTCATTTGCCCGGCCTGCAACGGGCGCCGCTTGCGTCCCGAGGCGCTGGCCGTGCGCTTTGCCGGCAAGTCGGTTTCCGACGTGGTCAGCCAGCCGATCGACGAAGTCGCCGCCTTCTTTTCCGCGTTCGC
>JAHFIF010000137.1:0-595 GCA_023246535.1 bacterium | reverse complement strand
ATTTCCAAGCCGATCGCCAAAGAAATTGTGCTGCGGCTCGAGTATTTGCTCGACGTCGGTTTGGGCTATTTGACCTTGGACCGTTCGGCCGTCACCCTTTCCGGCGGCGAAGCGCAGCGCGTCCGTTTGAGCACCCAGCTGGGCACGTCGCTCTCCGGCGTCATTTATATTCTCGACGAACCGTCGATCGGTTTGCATCCGCGCGACACCGACAAGCTGTTCGGCGCGCTCACCAAGCTGCGCGACCTGGGCAATTCGGTCATTGTCGTCGAGCACGACGCCGCGACCATGCGTAACGCCGATTGGCTGATTGACGTCGGTCCCGGGGCGGGGGAGTACGGCGGCGAAATCGTTGCCGAAGGCACGCCGGCGCAAGTCATGAAAAATCCCAAGTCGCTGACCGGCCAATACCTTTCCGGCAAGAAAGAACTGGCGACGCCCAAGTCGTACCGCAAAGGCAGTGGCAAATTTTTGACGGTCATGGGCGCGCAGGAATTCAACCTCAAGGACATCGACGTCAAAATTCCCTTGGAAAAATGGTCACCGTTTCCGGCGTCTCCGGTTCGGGCAAATCAACGCTGATCTTGGATATTTT
>JAHFIF010000052.1 GCA_023246535.1 bacterium | reverse complement strand
GGCGAAACGGTGGTGTAATGACTGGAATTTTGCAACCGAACGGTTGCAAGAAACATTGGTCATTTCACTTCAGCGAAAGGAATAATCATGACGCGCGTGAAGATTCTGGTTGTTCTCGCAACATTGATCGTCGGCTGTTCGTTGTTTCCCGATCCGGATTCAACGCCGCCAAAGTACAATCCGCCCGTGCCGACGCCGCAGCCCAATCCGTGCACGGCGGCGGACCTCAACGGCAGCAATGACGGCGGTGTTTCCGAAGCGTGCGCTTGCTACCAAGAGTCGGCGAGCTTGCCGTGCTATCAACGCAACAGTTGCGGCGATGTGGTCGGCAACGGCTATTGCACCAACAACACCGTTTGCATCATGGCGCCGCCCTTTGGACGCGAGATCGCCTATTACTGCGAGTGCCTGCTGAGTTGCGAGAACAAGGCCTGCGGCGAAGACAACGGCTGCGGCATCAAATGCGATGCGCTGTGCGCCAACGGATTTGAATGCACTTGGGACACGATCGGCGCCAAGGGTTGTCGCGACAAGAATAAGTGCAAGGGCAAGCCGTGCGGCTTTGTCGATGATGAAGGATATTCTTGCAATGGAACATGTCCTGCGGGAACGCACTGCGAATCCGGCGGCGACCTGTTCGTCCAGGATCAAAAAGAGACGCGGGAATTTTCCTGCGTCTGCACGACGAATTGCAGCAATAAAGGCTGCGGCGCCTCCGACGGCTGCGGCGGAACCTGCGACGATGCTTGTCCGCCAACGCCGCCGGACCCGTGCATTGCCGCCGACCGCGACGTTGATTTCCAGGTTTCGATCCTGGCTGACGGTTCGTGGATCGGCACGGCGACCAATAAGAATAAGGAAGAGGTTACTTGCGAATTCATGGGCGGCGCGCTCACGCTCACGCGCGTGCTGGCGCCGAAGCAAACGGTCAACGACTTGGCCTGGCCGAAGGAAACGTATTCCGTTTTCCACGTCTGTTTCCTGTCCGCATCCGCCGCCGCCTGTTTCGCCGAATTCTGAACGGACGCGTTCATATCAATTGCCGCACCAGGTTCTCTGGTGCGGCTTTTTTGCAATTTAGTTCTTGGCGTTTAGTATTTACCCGCCGGTTACCGGTGCATCATGAACCAAAAAACGGCGGTGGGGACGACAGCCTGGAAGATCAAATAAAAGATCATGCTGCCTTCTTCGGCGGGCAGATGCTCTTTAAAGAGGCCGAAGAGCAGCGCGGCCAGGGTGACGACCCAGGCGAGCGCAGCCACGGCGATGGCGGTCAGAAATACCATAGTGGGCTTAAGCTAACATATTTTCCCGTTTGTTTCAAGAGCGGAACCGTATCCGGGAACAGGCGGATATAAGGGGTCTGCCCCCGGCCCTGTCCCCGCGGGCATCAATACGGTAGGATAAAAATATGCCTACCAACAACCCCAAAAAAGAAGTATTTCTCATTGTCGACGCGCTGGCCTTGCTCCATCGCGCTTTTCACGCCGTTCCCCCGCTTCAGACCAAGGACGGCCGGGTGGTGAATGCCGTCTACGGATTCATTTCCATCTTAATGAAGGCGATCAAGGACACGCACCCCGAGTACGTGGCGGTCGCTTTCGACCGCAAGGAGGCGACCTTCCGCCACCAGGCCTTTGCCGCGTACAAGGCGCAGCGCGAAAAAAAGCCGGACGACCTCTACGAACAGATCCCGGTGACGCAAGACCTGTTAAAGGTCTTAAAGATCCCCGTCCTGTCCAAGTCCGGGTTCGAGGCTGACGACGTCATCGCCACGCTTTGCGCGAAAACGAAAAAGAAGAAAAATTTGCAGCGCATCATCCTCACCGGCGACAAGGACACATTTCAATTGATCGACGAAACGACCTCAGTGCTCACTCCGGGGAAAGGGATTAAAGACACTTTAATGTATGATCCGGCGGCGGTCATCGCCCGTTTCGGCTTGACGCCGGAGCAGATGATCGACTACAAGGCGCTGCGCGGCGACCCCTCCGACAACATTCCCGGCGTGCGCGGGATCGGCGAGGTTGGCGCGGCAAAACTGCTGACCGAATTCGGGACGCTGGAAAATTTGTATGCGCAAATTGAAAAAAATTCCGAGCAGGCCGGAAAAATCGCGAAGAAGCAAAAAGAGAATTTGATCGAATTTAAAAAGGACGCGCTCAAGGCCAAGGAGCTGGTCATTCTTGTTTCCGACGTGCCAATCGATTTTGAACTGGAAGCGGCGCGCTTGGTCGAACCCGATCACTTGGCGCTCATTGCCGCCCTCGCGGAATTGGATTTTAAAAGTTTGCTGCCGCGGGTGGTCGAAGTGTTTCCGCGGGCGGCGGCGGCGATTGGCGACGCCGGAACGCCCCCTACCCCCTCTTTTCCAAAGAGGGGGGGCGGAATCGTCCAAACGACGAATACAAAACCTCCCTTTGATAAAAGGGAGGGTAGGGAGAGTTCTGTTTCAAAAAAGGGCGCAAAAAAAGATTTCACCGTTATTGCAACCGACGAAGAAATGTCGGCGCTCGTCAAAGAACTTAAAGAACAAGAGAAGGTGGCGCTGCGGACGTTTTTCGGCGGGCATTTTCTCGACGGCAAATTGAACACGATCACGCTGGCTTGGGCCGACGCGGTTTATGTCGTGCCGGCGAGCAAAAAGAATTTGCAAAAATTGGAAAGCTGGCTCGGTTCCGACGAAACGAAAAAAATTTGCCACAACGCCAAGGCGGACTTGGAGATTTTTGGCACGCTGGGCATGGAAACGCGCGGCCTTGTTTTTGACACGATGCTCGCCTCTTACATTTTGAATCCGGGCACGCGCGCGCATGAGCTGGAGGCGCTGGCCTTTTCCGAGCTGGCCCGCGAATTGCCCAAAGTTCAGGCCTCGCTTTTGCCCATGCCGTCCGACAGCTACGCCCGCGACGCGGCCGAAGCCAAAGCGGTTTGGGATTTGGCGCCGGTCCTGGCCGCCTCGCTGAAGAAAGAAAATTTGGCGCATATTCTTGATCGATTCGAACTGCCGCTCGAACCGGTGCTGGCCGGCATGGAACGGCACGGGATCGAGCTTGATTCCGCCTTTCTGCAAAAATTAAGCGTCAAGCTGACGGCGCGCATCGGGGAACTGGAAACGGGAATAAAGAAATATGCCGGCGCCGAGGTGAACGTCAGTTCGCCGAAACAGCTCGCCGAGGTCTTGTTCGAGAAGTTGCAGATCCAGAAAAACGCGCACGTGCGCAAGACGGCCGGAGGGTCCCGCTATTCGACCTCGGCCGACGAATTGGAAAAGCTCAAAGACGCGCATCCGATCGTGCCGCTTATTTTGGAACACCGCGAATTGGCAAAACTGGTTACGACCTATGTTGACGCGTTGCCCAAGCTGGTGCGCCCAGACACGCGCCGCGTGCATACGACCTTTAACCAAACGGTGACCGCCACCGGCCGCCTTTCGTCATCGGACCCGAATTTGCAGAACATTCCCATTCGCACCGAATTGGGCCGCGAGATCAGGAAAGCATTCATCGCCCCGCCCGGCCGCGAACTGGTCGTGGCCGACTACTCGCAAATTGAATTGCGCATCCTCGCCCACCTCTCCGAAGACCCGGCGCTCTGCGAGGCGTTCAATCACGGACAGGACATTCATACGCGCACGGCGAGCGAGGTCTGGGGCATTCCGCTTGAACAGGTGACCAAGACGCAGCGCTCGGCGGCCAAGGCGATCAACTTTGGCGTGGCCTACGGGATTGGCGCCAACGCGCTCGCGGAGAGCGCCGGCATCAGCCGCGACGAGGCGCGCGCCTTCATTGAAAAATATTTTGTCACCTTTAAAAAAGTCGGCGAATATTTGGAGAACACCAAGGCGCTCGCCTATGCGCAAGGCTACATTGAAACGATGTTCGGGCGTCGCCGCTATCTGCCGGAATTGAAGTCGCAGATCCCCTACCTCCGCGCCGCCGGCGAACGCATGGCGGTGAACGCGCCCATCCAGGGCGCCAACGCCGACGCCATCAAATTGGCGATGATCGAACTGCACCATTTCGTCGCCGCGCGCTGGGGATTGGGCAAAGAAGCGGACGTAAAAATGCTGCTCCAGGTTCACGACGAATTGGTCTTCGAGGTTAAGGCGGGATTGGGCAACGAGATCGCCAAGCTCCTGAAAGAAAAAATGGAAGGCACGATCAAGCTCCTCGTCCCGGTCAAGGTCGACGTGCGCGTCGGCCGCAGCTGGGGCGAATTGGAGAAGTTTGAAGAGGAACATGAGGAGCCGGATATCTAATATCTGACAACGAATATCCAATCGGGAAAACAGACTCTTCAGCGGGTCTGTTTTTCTGTTCGGGGGTTGACGCCCAGACGATTTTATAGTAATTTTTGACGAAAGAGTTCTTTGGTAATCAATATCATTAAGGAGGTGGCGCATGGCCAGAAAACAGATCGTCGTCGATCGCGGCAACGCGCACGAACGCTGGTGCACGATGAAGGAATTGCGCGAATGGCGGCCGCGGCTCGCAGAAATGCTTGTCCGCTATCCGGTGCAAATTTCAACGCCTGGTTTTCACTGCATGGTTTCGAATATCGCCGAAGTTGACGAGCTGATCGTCGAACTCGAAAAGGGATTGGCGCTGTATCGTCGGCAAAAGCCGAAACATCGCCGGCCACGCGACATGGCGCATTTGCGAATGGAGCGGCGTCCGGCCGTCGGGTCGGCCAAGCTGCGCGCGCTGATCGTTGCTTTGCAAAAGGATCGCGACTTCATCAAGAAGCATGTGCGCCGGTATCCGTTGGAATGCGTCTTTTTGGGCCAGATCCGTTTCGTGTTCTGCGACGTGGCCGAGGTCGATTGGCTAATTGGCGAGCTCAAGCGCCGCGCCCGCGCGGCCGAGCGCGAGGAATGCGCCGCAGCGGCATTCGCTTCCCTTCCCTGGTGGCAGAAGGTTCTTTCAATCGGATCAGACATGATCGCCGGCGCGTAACGATCGCTGTCTCTAATCGAGTCTCGCGGTCTGATGAAAAATCAGGCCGCTTTTTTAAATTGAAAAAATTTTAAAAAAAAACCCCGAACCATGCGGCGCGGGGCGAGTCTAAGGAAGGTTGGTGTCGTGTTTAGAATTGCGTGATGGCGAGGCGCAGCGGTTCGAGGTTGTGGCCTTTGTTCAGATTGACGAGCGCGCCGGCGCAGAGCAGGGCTTCAGCATCGCCGCCGGAGTTGCCGACGAAGATGATATGCTGGTCGGAGCGCTGTTTCTGAATGACCAGTTTGATCAGGTCGGAGCCGGTGATTCGATCGAGGCCTTGGTCCATGATGACGATATCCGGCGAACGGGCGATGATCTCGCGCGCCGCCGCAGCCAGCAGGACGTCGGGAACGAGTTCCGAACCGCTGGACTGCTGCATAGTGTGCGTTTTGACATTCGGCCAGCCCATCAAGGCGCGTGCGGTGCGAACGATGTCAGCTTGGTCGTTGTCGACGATGAGAATGTGGAGCGGCCGCTTTGGCGCCGATTCCTTGGTCGCGTTGCCGAATCGGATCTTGCTGTAGTCCGGACGGATCGGGTCGAGACCGGCCCGGTAGAGCATGATGTTGGTCATGCTTCGCAGGTCGAACCGCGGCGCGCCGAAATCCTTCAAGAGCCATGGCATCAAGACTAGCGCGTCGGCCATGACCTCGAGGTCGGGGTCGCGGCGGGTGGCTTGGAGCATGCGCTGGCGCAGCAGCTGGGCTGTGCTTCGCGCTTCCGCGACCATCACATCGTCAGCGGCCGGTTGAAGGGCCAAGAGCAGGTCTGTTTCGAGCGCGGGAATCGGGAGGCCAGCAGCGGAAAAGACGGCGCAGAATTCCTCGAACATTACTTGGCGCATCTGCGCCGTCCGGGTGCGGGTCTCCGGATTGTCGTCGATCTGCAGGAAGTCGTCTTCCAAGAGGCGGGCATAGTCGAGCGCCACCTTCAACAGCGTTCCGAATTTCGCCGCGCCTTGTTCCTCAACCAGTTGTTGTAGCTTCATGTCGTGTCTCCTTATCAGACGGTTTTTTTGAATTGTTTCTTTTTCAGTTAAGAAAGGGCTGATCGCATTGCAAAGTCGCAACGCAATAACCAAGAATAATAACACATTTTATGGAAAAAGTCAATCCGTAGACGCGCCAGAATCAAGCTCTAATAATCCCCCTTTCTCGTCTTTTCCTCGAGGCTTAGCCTCGAGGCTAAGCCTCGAGGAAAGGCTAAGCAGGATTGACAAAAGCGCAATTTTATGCTATTATTTGCGGTTCAGAAATGGCTCACAATGGGAGAAAAACATGACGAATACGGTCCTTCACAACAATCAGATGGCAATGCTTCTTCGTGCGCTTACTGAAAACTGCACGAATTTCAACCACGCGTTCGTCGAATCGATTTTTGGGCGCCCGCTCGAACCGTACGAGTTGTCGGTCTTGGCGCGTTTCTATATCGAAAAGAAACAGCCGGCCCACGCTGCCGAGTATGTGTCAGCGATGTTTCGTGGTGATGATCGCGACGCTTTTGCTCGCGAGATCATTCCGCTGCTCCTTGCCATCGGCTATCGGCAGGACGCTTTTGAAGCCGTTGATTATTTGTCGAGGGAAGAGTTCAAGCATTCGTTCCTTGGCGATGTCGCGGCGGCATATGCGCGGACCAACGACAGGTTGATGACGACCAGCATTCTGTCGCGCGTTCCGGAAGGCGCGACGCGAACGGCGGTTATCTGCAAGGTTGCCGCGGCGTATGCGGATGCCGGTTGGTTGGGCGAAGCCATGGATCTGATCGAGCAATTGCCTGCCGGCGAGGAGAAGGAAGCGTGCCTCGATTCGATCTTCGCGAGCGCTTGCAGTTTGGGGAGGTACGACATGGTGAAGGTCTTGGTCGAGCTTCGCGGCGATGAATTGACGGATGATAATTACGGTCAGATTGCTCGCGGCGTTGCCAAGAATGACGGGCGGATATGGAGTATTTCCGAAACTCTGGATCTGGTTTCCGCTGCCGCCGTTCGCGACAGTTATTTGCAACAGTCGGTTGAGGCGCTGGTTGAGCACGATCGGCTCGACTACGCCAAAGACCTGATCGCCAAGTATCCGGATAGCGCCGTCAGGCAGCGGTGTCTCGGCATGGTGGCGATGGCCTATTTCGAACAATGTCATCCTCGCGAGGCCAAGGAAATTTTCGGTCAAATGACCTCCGGTGACTTGCGTGACGGGTTGGTAAAGCAATGCGTCTTCAAGCGGTTCAGCGCCAGACACTTCGAACAAGCGTTTGAATTCCTTGCACTGCTCGAATGTCCGCTTTCGCCGGCGGAGATCGAACAGTTGGGCGGAACAGCCGCCTAACGACCACATCATCGATATTGATGCGGATCCTACGGGGTCCGCTTTTTCTTTTAAAGAAAAACCACCCCGAGGGGTGGCTAAGGAGACGTGGCGCGTTTCAGGCGCGGACGCGGTCGCGTTCGGCGATTCCGAGCGCGTGTTCGACGAGCGTCGCGATGGTCTGGATGAAAGCGTCGTTGGCGATCGGGTGTTTCTCGCCGCTCACCAGGCCGAGTTTTTTCGCGGCGATCGCGGCGCAGAAACAGCGGTGTTCGTCGGGGTCTTTGGTTTGCTCTTGGCGGTCCCAGACAACCCAGGCGCCATCGGCAACGGCGTCGTAGACGACCTCGATCCAAGTGATCAAGCGGTCCATCTGGAAGACGAGCCGCGCGCCGATCAGCGTTTTGGTCTCGTCGTTCTCGAGCCAAGTGAGAAAGCGGTGGTGGCCGATGATGCGCGTTTGCTTCATCAGCAGGTCGTCCCACGGGGTTTCCGTTTCCAATCCGGCGATCATTTGGTGGCCATCGATCTCTTTCAACAGCCCAACGATGCGCGGCACGCGGTCTGGCATTTTGAGCATCTTTCACCTCATATTTGAAAGGTTCGGCGGAATGACGATGATACCACCGCTTGCCGCCCGTGGCAATCACCGTCCCACCCTTGTCAAAACGGAAAAAACGTATTAAATTTACGGCGGTTCATTGACGCTAACGAGGAAGGAGCACAGATGACGGAAGAAGTTTTTTCCGGTCCGGTCAAAAAGATAACGGCCCGCAACATTGCCGCCTGCCGCGATCGCCTCAACGCGCTTTTGGCGGACGCGGTTCAGCTGGATAAGTTTTTGGCCGGTGACGGGCGCGAAGCCATCTTTGACGGCGATACGGTTTTTTACAAACTGGCCTCGCGCGAGCAGATCGGCGAATTCGTGAAGATCCTCGATGAGCGCATCGCGGTTCTTGGCGCGCCGCATCACGCTTTCTTGGCCGGTTAGACGGGGGGTTGAATTGAAAACAAAACGGATCGTCATTCTTGATCTCGACGGAACGCTGTTGCGCTCCGTCC
>JAHFIF010000136.1 GCA_023246535.1 bacterium | reverse complement strand
ACCGCCTGGTCAATTTGTAACCATATGTCGCGCCCAACCAAGATCGCCGTCTTTTGCCTTGGTCTCATCGCCGCCCTTGCCCTCATCTTTTCTTTGCGCGGCCCGAAATTGGTTTTGCAAAACACGGTTCCTTCGGTCGTTAAAACACTGACCGGAAAATTGCCGGTGCTGGCCCCAAGCATGCCGGCGTTTGCCGGCATCAAACGCTGGTGGAATACGCCGTCCGACCAAGCGTTGACGCCGTCCAGCCTCAAAGGCCAGGTCGTGCTGGTCGATTTTTGGACCTACTCCTGCATCAACTGCTTGCGCACGTTGCCGTTCCTCAAGTCATTGTATGCCAAGTACGGGCCGAGCGGCTTTACGATCGTCGGCGTGCATACGCCGGAATTCGCTTTTGAAGGCGACGCCAACAACGTCGGCCGGGCGATTAGCAATAACGGCATCGCTTATCCGGTCGCGCTTGATGCCGACTACGGAACCTGGAACGCCTATAACAACGAATATTGGCCGGCTGATTATCTTTACGACGCCCAAGGCCGGCTGCGCGAAACTAATTTTGGCGAGGGCAACTACGACGAAACCGAACAAGCGGTGCGCTCGCTCTTAACCGAAGCGGGCGTGGCAACGCTGCCGCCGGCCGGCGTCGTCGATACGATGCCGAATTTCGCGCTCATTAAAACGGGGGAGACATATTTCGGCCTGGAGCGCGGCGCGGCCTTCATGGGCACGCCGGGCGCGCCCGACCAGGACGTCAAACTGACGGCCGCGGCGGCGCCCAGGGCCGACGCCTGGACGGCCGGCGGCGCCTGGCGTTTTGAACAGCAATTCGTGGAAACGCGCGCGGCGGGCGATATCTTCCGTTTCAGCGTCCAGGCAAGCAAGCTGCATTTGGTTCTCGGCTCGGCCGACGGACAAGACAAGACGATCGACGTTTATGTCGACGGCCAATCGGCCGGCGCGGTCACGGTCAACGCCGCGCAGCTTTACACCGTCGCTTCCTTTCCAAACGGCGGCCGCCATGTCGTCGAACTGCGAATTCATGACGCCGGCGTGCAATTCTATTCCGCGACATTTTCCTAGGAAGGTGCTATGGTGATTGACTTGTTATGACGATCACGCCTCGGGTAAAAATGATCGCCGCGATCGCGGCGGCGGCCGTGCTGGCGGCGGCGGCCGCGATTGTTTATTTTTTCAATCCGTTTGCGTTTTTGATGCCGCAGGAGAAATTTCCGCTGCAGACGGCGACCTTGCCGCTCGCGCAAAACAAAAATTCGGCGCCGCTGGCGGCCGCCTCCGTTTGGGGCGTTGATTTTTCCCAATCGCAAGCCGAATACCTTAAGTTGGATTGGAAAGAATTGTATTCGTCGATCATCAGCGACCTGGGGGCCAAGGACATCAAGCTGCATGTCAATTGGGATTGGGTGGAAGGGGACAAAGGGAATTATTTTTTCAACGACGTCGACTGGCAAATTCAGCAGGCCGAGAAGAACAACGCCAAGATAATTTTCGTCTTGGGCATGAAGACCGGGCGCTGGCCGGAGTGCCATATGCCGGCTTGGACGCAGGGCCTGGCCAAAGCCGACACGCAAGCGGCGCTGCTCGATTATCTGACCGCCGCGGTCACCCGCTACAAGGGTTCGAAAGCCGTCGCTTATTGGCAGGTTGAGAACGAGCCGAAGCTGAAGTTCGGCACTTGCCCGTCGTGGTATTACGATAACGGCGATTTTTTGAAAAAAGAAGTTGCCTTGGTGCGCGAGCTCGATCCGAGCCGTCAAATAATAATTTCCGACACCGGCGAGCTTTCCGATTGGACCAGAGTCGCCAAACTCGCCGATATCGTCGGCATTACCATGTATCGGAACGCCTGGACCAAGGTGACGGAAACGTACGGTTTTGCCACCTATTCTTTCAAGACGCCGTCGTATTATTCCAAAAAAGCCGATAACATCGAAAAGACGTACGGTAAAAAAGTGATCTGCATCGAATTGCAGGCCGAGCCGTGGGCCGGCGGACCGCTGGCGTCGGCTCCGCTCGCCGAGCAGCTGAAGTCGATGAATTTGGAAATGTTCAAGGAGGATGTTGCCTTTGCCGAGGCCACCGGCCTTGATAAGTTTTACTTCTGGGGCGTTGAGTGGTGGTATTGGATGGCGACCAAGCAGAACCATCCGGAAATTTGGAATGAGGCCAAGGCGCTCTTCCATGGCGGCCGCCCTTGATCGCGCCGGGGAGCAGTCTGTGTTAAAATTAAATTCTAATCCCTAATCTTTAAAAAACATGCTTTCCACCACGCCGATCAATTTTGACAAGGTCAAAAAGGAAGATGTTGACAAGGAGATCCTGCGCCTCGGCATGATCGCCGAACTTGATGCGGTTTCGCTTTACGAACAGCTGGCCGCCAACGCGACCAATGAGAGCATTCGCATCATGCTGCTCGATATCGCCAAGGAAGAAAAAACCCACATGGGCGAATTCCAAGCCTTGCTGCTTAAGCTCG
>JAHFIF010000051.1:5235-8385 GCA_023246535.1 bacterium | reverse complement strand
AACAAGAAGGGCAGTGGCTCGGGTGCTGCAAGCGCCATCGCCGTGTTGGTTCTGCTTGCGGTCGGATCGAGCGGTTGCATGGGGCCAGGCAAGGTTGAGCAATTCGTTCTGATCGGATCGAGTGAGACGGCTTATGTGATCCCGCTCGAGGGCGCTTCCAAAGCCAACCAGGCGAAGTTCGATTCGGTCGAATTCCTGGAAGCCAAGAAGGTTGCGGCCAAGCGGATCTCTCTAAATCTGCGCGAGAAGTCGACGGGGCGCGGCTGGTGGAACTACGAGTGGATCTCCACCGACCTGGTGATCAAGGTTGATCGTGCACCAGTCACTCGTGAATGGACATCGAATCCTGACACAGGAACGGCGAAGGCTGACCAATCGCTGCATATGCAATCGGCGGATTCCATCCCGTTCCATATCGGTGCGACGATCACGGTGAGCATCACAGAGGAAGATTCCTCGCTCTATCTCTATAACTACGGCCTCAAGCCATTGGCCGAGGTGGTTGACCACAACATCCGCAGCTTCATTTTGGGTGAGCTGACCACCGCCTTTGCCGGCGATGAGTTGGCCAAGGGTCAGAAGGACAAGGCGACATTCTTCGCCAAAGCCGGTGCTGATGCGAAGGAATACTTCAAGAAGAAGGGGATCAGCGTCGATTACTTCGGCATCGAGGGTGGTCTGGGCTACGATAACATCGCGGTTCAGCAAAGCCTCGACAAGAAGTACATCGCCGAAAACGACAAGGCGGTGGCCACCAACGAACAGGCCGCTCAGGTCATCAGGAACGCCACGGCCATTGCCAAGGCAACGGCCGACGCCAAGGCAGCTTCGATGTTCGTCGCGAATATCGTCGCCTTGACCGCCAAGACCGACAACGAGGTCAAGCTGATCAATGCCGAAGCGCGGCTGACGGCGGCGAAGAAGTGGAACGGTAGTTTGCCGGCATCGGTCGTTCCGGAAAGCGGTGCTTTCATCTTCGACATGAACCATCCCGGCAAGTAGCCGACACTGGCAACTAGACGCACGACGAGGCACGCGGACATTCGGTCCGGCCTCGTCGTTTTTTTATTCTGGCACCAAGGCGCGTCGGCGGATCGTATGCATAAGATGCGGGCGTTTTATGCGTGGCCATAAGGGCGGGCGGGGAGTATAATGGGGTTAGATTTTTATCGACAAATAATCACGTTTAAAAATATGAACCAGACCAATAAATTTTTTTTCTCGCTCGTGATCGGCGCGGTACTGGCGGCCACCGTCGGGGTCGGCGCGACGCAGGCGGCTTCGATCGCTTCCGGCAGCGTCATTAAGGGGAGTTCGGCGGCGCTTTATTATTTGGCCGCCGACGGCAAGCGATATGTTTTTCCCAATGACAAGGCTTATCGCAGCTGGTATACGGATTTTTCCGGCGTGCAAAAGATTTCCGATGCCGTGCTGGCCTCGTATCCGCTGGGCGGCAACGTCACCTATCGGCCGGGGACGCAGCTCGTGAAGATCCAATCCGATCCCAAGGTTTACGCCGTTGATAAGGGCGGTGTTTTGCGCTGGGTGAATTCCGAGAGCGCGGCCATTGCCATTTTCGGCAGCAACTGGAACAAGCGCGTCGATGACATTGCCGATGCCTTTTTCATCAATTACACCGTCGGCAGTCCAATCTCTTCGGCCGGCGATTATAATCCGAGCGCCTTGGCCTCGGCTGATGCAAATTTTAACGCCGATCGTTCGTTCCGAACGGGGCAGGCGAACTCGGCGACAAATACCAACGCGAACACAAATACGAATACCAATACTAATACCAACCCGACCGCGTCAAGCGGCGCCGGGACGGTCACCTTATCGCTTTCGCCGTATTCTTCGACGCTCGGAAACGGCCAATCTACGACCGTTACCGCGAGCGGCAGCAATAATAACGGCATTGCCAGCATCACCATTCATGTCAGTTCGAACGGCTCGCTCGTCAAAACCTGCAACGTCTCGGGCAGTCTGGCCAACAGCACCTGTTTGATGAGTCTTTACAGCAACGATTATACGAGCGGCTCGACCCTGTCGATCTACGCGCAGATGACCGACCGCAACGGCAATGTCGCGACCTCAACGACGACCACCCTTTCCATTCAGAACAATGTGACCAACGTCGCCGGTTCGGTGGCGCTCGCGCTTTCGCCGTACGCTTCGACCATTGCCAGCGGTCAGTCGACGACGGTGACCGCGACCGCCTATGACGCCGCCGGCATCAGCAG
Source organism: bacterium (assembly GCA_023246535.1). GTDB lineage: Bacteria > Patescibacteriota > Patescibacteriia > CAIQCM01 > CAIQCM01 > CAIQCM01. Next base: position 6,148 of record JAHFIF010000051.1, on the reverse strand, counting down.
CATGGGCATTTACGTGAACGGCGCGCTGGCGCAAACTTGCCCGGTCGCCAATTATCCGGTGAGCAACACTTGTCTCACGACCATTTACGGCGGCAATTATGCCAACAATTCGAACATTTCGATCTACGCTCAGATCGCCGACAACTACGGCAATACGGTCGTTTCGACCGTGTCGACGCTCGCCGTTCAGAATACTTCGGCCAACGCCGGAACGGTGACCGTTTCCTTCTCGCCGTACGCCACCACCCTGGGGAACGGCCAATCGACGACGGTGACCGCCAACGCTTCAAACGCGAACGGTTTGGTCAGCATGGGGATCTTCGTGAGCGGATCATTGCTGCAGACCTGTCCCGTTTCCGGATATTCGACCGCCGGTTCATGCTCGATCACGCTCTATGGCAGCAACTATGCTAACGGCCAGTCGATTTCCGTCTATGCACAATCGACCGATCGCTACGGCAATCTGACTGTCTCAGCCACCTCGACCATTACGGTGCAAAACGCCGCCGCCAACGGATATGTTTACGTCGCGCTTTCGCCGTACGCCTCGACCATGACGAACAGTCAATCAACGACCGTGACCGCCACCGCGTCGAGCGGAAACGGCGTGGCGAACATCACGATTTATGCCAACGGTTCGCTGCTGCAAAACTGCCCGGTTTCCGGATACCCGACCAACGGTACTTGCTCGGTTGCGCTTTATGGCAACGGGTATTCGGTCGGCCAAGCCGTTTCCGTCTCCGCGCAGATGACTGATCGCTACGGCAACGTCCTGACCTCCGCCAGCTCGTCCATCACGGTGCAAAATGCCGGTTCGACCGGCGGTACGGGCAGCATCACGCTTTCGTTCAATCCGTATACCTCAACGCTCGGGACCAGCCAGGCAACGACCGTCACGGCCAATGCCAATGAT
>JAHFIF010000051.1:4210-5225 GCA_023246535.1 bacterium | reverse complement strand
CAATGATCCGGACGGCATCACCTCGATCAGCTTTTACGTCAACAACGTGCAGACCGGTTCGTCGTGTGCAGTCACTAACAGTACGAGTGCCACCTGCGCCGTGACGCTCTACGGAGGAAACTACCAAAGCGGACGGACGCTTTCGATAACCGCCCAATCGGTCAATCGCAACGGCAGAGCGATGACATCATCCGCCTCGTACCTGGTGATCCAATAACGTCCCATCGGTCGCAAAAGTTCGCTTGAATGATCATTTTTCTTTCAGTTTGCTTTGCGGCGTCATTGGGGGTAAAATGGCCGCGACCATATGGTCAATAAAAAGGAAAAAATTGGTACAGCCGACCGGCCTAAAGGCGCGGCGCCCATAGCGCCGGGCCTTTTCAGTTTGCTGCGGAAATATACGCGTCTGATCGGGTTGCTGGTGGCGCTCACCGTCGTCGCCAACGCCTTGTCGGTCGCCGTCCCGAAAATGATCTCGACGGCGATCGACAATTACGAAAGCGGTAAATTCTTCATGGAGCGCCTGGTCGTTGAGTTCGCGATCGTCGCGGCGCTCATTTTCATTTTTACTTATTTGCAGAATGTCGTGCAGGTTTACGCTTCGGAGCGGGTGGCGCGCGACCTGCGCGACAAGCTCGCGAACGCCATTTCCCGGCAGCCATACGCGTTCATTGAAACCGCGACGCCGGCCAAACTCCTGACCAACCTCACTTCCGACGTCGACGCCGTCAAGACCTTCGTCTCCATGGCCGTTTCTTCGCTCATCTCGTCGGTCTTTTTGATCGTCGCCATTTCCGTTCTCCTGCTCGTGACCGACTGGAAGCTGGCGCTCGTCATCTTGCTGATCATGCCGTTGATCGGCGTTACGTTTTTTCTCGTCCTGCGGCAGGTGCGCAAGCTTTTCATTAAAACGCAGGAAGCGATCGATTGGCTTAACAAGGTCATCAGCGAAAGCATTTTGGGCGCGGCGCTCATTCGGCTCCTTAATTCGCAAGAACCGGAATATAAAAAATTC
>JAHFIF010000051.1:3344-4200 GCA_023246535.1 bacterium | reverse complement strand
ATCAACTTCCTCGCTAACATCGCCACTTTGGCGATCGTCATGCTGGGCGGGCATTTCGTCATTCAGGGCGCAATGTCTCTCGGCGCCTTTACCGCCTTCAACAGCTATTTGGCGATCCTTATTTTTCCGATCATCATCATCGGTTTCATGAGCAACGTCATTGCCCAGGCGCAGGCTTCGTACGGCCGCATTCTTAAAGTTTTGCACGCGCCCGTGCCAAAACACCCCGGCCATTTAACGGCCCGCCTTTCCGGCGCGATCGAGGCGCGGAACCTGACGCTGCGCTTCGCCGAAAAGACCGCGCTCAAGAACGTGTCTTTTTCGATCGCGCCCGGCAGCAAAATTGCGGTCATCGGCCCGACGGCCGCCGGCAAGACACAGCTCCTCTACGCGCTGACCGGGCTCGTCGACCCGTCGGAGGGCGAGGTGCTCTACGACGGTCAGCCGCTCGCCAGCTACGACAAGCAATGTTTGGCCGATCAGATCGGCTTCGTTTTCCAGGACAGCGTCATGTTCAATTTGAGCTTGCGCGAGAACATCGCCTTCAGCAACACGGTCAAAGACGCGAGTCTGGAAAAGGCGATCGCCACCGCCGAGCTCAGGGAATACGTTGACGCCCTGCCCGAAAAACTCGACACCGTCGTTTCCGAGCGCGGGACCAGCCTCTCCGGCGGGCAAAAGCAGCGCATCATGCTGGCGCGCGCCCTGGCGCTTGATCCGCGCGTCCTGCTGCTGGACGACTTTACCGCGCGCGTCGACAATGAAACCGAGCGGAAGATCTTGGCCAACGTGGCAGCGAATTATCCGCATTTGACCCTGGTCTCGGTGACGCAAAAAATCTCCTCGATCGAGCATT
>JAHFIF010000051.1:0-3334 GCA_023246535.1 bacterium | reverse complement strand
TACGACCAGATCATCCTGCTCATGGAAGGGGAGCTGCTCGCTTCCGGCACGCATGACGAACTCCTGCGCACCTCGCCCGAGTACGTGCAAATCTTCGAATCGCAGCGCTCGACCAGCGAATACGAGCTTGACGCCGATAAATAACCGCGCCCATGAATTACTCCTTGGCCAAAACCGACATCGCGAAAGAAAAGGAAAAAGGCGTCTTAAAGACCGCCTGGCGCCGCCTGCTGCCGCTCATGGCGGAAGAAAAGCGGACGGTCTTTTTCGCCATGGTCGCGATCGTCATCACTTCCGCCGCCGCGCTGGTCGTTCCCGTGCTGATCGCGCGGATCGTCGACGTCTTCATCGTCAAGAAGAATTACCACGGACTCATGGTCTACTCGGCGATCCTGTTCGCCATTTTCGTGGTCGGCGTCGTCTCCAACTACATTCAGATCAAGACGATGGGCGGCGTCGGGCGGCGCTTGCTTTACAATTTGCGCAACAAGATCTTCAACAAGCTGCAAGAATTGCCGGTCGCTTTTTTCAACCAGAACAAAGTGGGGGATCTGATCTCGCGCATCAACAACGACACCGACAAACTGAACCAATTTTTTGCCCAGGCGCTCATGCAATTCCTGTCGAGCATCATGCAGATCGTCGGCGCCGGCGTTTTGATCGTCGTGATCGATTGGCGCCTCGGCCTGATCGCCCTCGCGCCGGCGGCGCTCGCGCTCTTGGCCACCCGGATCCTCTCGCCGTGGGTCAAGCGCACCAGCCTGTTGAGCTTGCGCAAGCTGGGCGCGATGAGCGCGGAAATCCAGGAAAGCATCAACAACTTCAAGGTGATCGTCGCTTTTAACCGCCTTGATTATTTCCGCGACAAGTTCCGCGAGGCCAACGTCGCCAACTACCAAGCCGCCGTTTCCGCCGGCATCGCGCAAAACGTCTTCAATCCCGTCTACACGCTGGCTTCGTCGCTCGCCCAGATCGCCGTGCTGGCTTACGGGATCATTCTCATTTCCTCCGGCCATTTCACGATCGGACTGCTGATCGGCTTCCTTTTGTACGTCAACAACTTCTACATGCCGCTGCGGCAGCTGGCCTCGGTTTGGCCGTCCTTGCAGCTGGCGCTGGCCGGGCTCGATCGCATTTCCGAAGTGCTCGCTTTGTCCTCGAACATCGAGGTTGTGCCCGCGTCAAAGGCTGCGCCGGCCAAGCCGTCGCCGGCGATCATTGAATTTGAGAACGTTTTTTTCCGCTACTCCGACGGTAAAGACGTGCTTAAAAATATCAATTTTGCGTTGCTGCCCGGCAAAACCTACGCGCTGGTCGGCCCCACCGGCGGCGGCAAAACGACGACCGCCTCGCTCATGGCGCGCCTTTACGATCCGACCGGCGGCACGGTCTATTTGGAAGGCCGCGATATCCGCACTTACGCGCCGGCCGAACGCGTCAAAAAGATCGGCTTCATCCTGCAGGATCCGTTCCTCTTTAACGGCACGGTGCGCGAGAATATCCTCTACGGGAACGAAGAGCACAAAAATTTCACCAACGACCAATTGATGGCCGTCCTCGCCAAAGAGCATTTGACGGGGCTGCTCGAACGTTTTTCCGGCGGCCTGGAGACGAAGATCGTCGCCGGCGGCGACGCGGTCAGCTTGGGACAAAAACAGCTTATCGCTTTCATCCGCGCGACGCTGCGGAATCCGGACATTCTCATTCTTGACGAAGCGACGGCGAACATCGACACGGTGACGGAAAAATTGCTGCAGACGATCGTCAGCGAATTGCCGGCCAAGACGACCAAGGTCGTGATCGCGCACCGCCTCAACACGATCGCCAACGCCGATGAAATTTTGTTCGTGAACGCCGGTTCGGTCACGCCCGCCGGCTCGATGGAGCATGCGGTTGAACTTTTGATGCATGGGCATCGCCAGAGTTAACGCGCGTTTATGTTGCCCTTTGGACACCTGGCGGCCGGATACTTGCTGAGCGAAGGCTTTTTGGCCGCGGTCAAACCGGCGGTTTCCGCCCGCGGCGTCGCTTGGCTCGCCGCGATCGGAACATTTTCCTCGTTTGCCCCCGACCTCGACATGTTCTACGTCTTTGCCAAAGAAGGCGGACTGCATCATACCGGCGCCGATGGCAATCATCGCACGCTGTTAACGCACGCGCCGCTGGCCTGGCTGGCGCTGGGCGCGCTCATCGCGCTCGGGGGCTTGGCCGGGCAAAGCGCATTCTGGATGTGCGCCGGCGCGCTCGTGGCGCTCGGTTCCTGGAGTCATTTTCTTCTGGATTCGACCGATGTCGGCGTCCGCTGGCTTTACCCTTTCTCTTCGCGCTGTTACGCGTTAAAGAACGCCGGGGCGCCCGAAGTTAATCCGGTCAAGGGCTTTTTTCCGCATTGGTTGAACATGCTTAAGATCTACGCCCGGCGCGTTCCGTTCACCATGGCGCTGGAAGCGCTCATTGTCGCGGCCGCTTTGATAAAATTCATTTTTTTCGGCCTATGAAAAAAATCATTCTCTTGATCGCGTTGCCGGTGCTGGCCATTGGCGTGGCGCTCGGCTCGTTCATTTATATTCTCGACATCATGGGCATTGGCGCGCCGTCCGCGGCGCCGGCCGCGGTCAAACAACTGCCGGCGGCGCCGGTTAAAAAGACCACGCCGACGGCGACGCTCGCGATCGCTTTGCCGATCGCCGACGCGCTCGGCCGCGTGACCAAGAAGCCGTTCAGCTTGTACGTCACGCCCAACTTCTCGCCGGTCAAACCGGAGCGGTTCACCGGCTACCATACCGGCGTTGATTTTGAGACGACGCCCGGCGAGCGGGACATTGACGTTCCTATCTTCGCGATCTGCCCCGGCAAGATCTTGGTCAAGAAAACGGCTTCGGGTTACGGCGGCGTTTTGAATGAATCATGCACGATCAACGGCCAGGCGGTGACGGTGACCTATGGCCATCTGCGTCTCGCGAGCATCGCCAAGAAAGTCGGGGAAACGCTGGCGCAAGGCGAGCAGCTCGGCGTGCTGGGAACCGGCTACAGCAAAGAGACCGACGGCGAGCGCAAGCATTTGCACCTGGGGATCCATAAAGGCGCCGGCGCCGTCCTCAATGGCTACGTTGCGACCGTTGCCGAGCTTAAGTCATGGATCAATGTGCTCGATTATTTGGCGCCCAAAAAATAAGGCCAGAGTTATAGGTTAACGCGCCGCACAGGCGGTGCTATACTGGTTTGATTATGCCTTTATTCCTTTTAGCGTTGTTGGCCGGCGTCGTGACCGTTGCCGGGCCTTGCATCTTGCCTCTGTTGCCGATCATTCTCGGCACGTCAACGGTCAAAAGCC
>JAHFIF010000003.1:17659-25200 GCA_023246535.1 bacterium | reverse complement strand
CGCCTTAAAAATAGCCGCAATGAACGGCGTCAGCAGATCCTTGACGAGCGCCGAAATGAACGCGCTAAAGGCGGCGCCAACGACGACGCCGACGGCGAGATCGACGACATTCCCCCGCAAAATGAATTTTTTGAAGCCTGAGAGCATATGAAGATTATTTAATTTCCGACAGCTGTCCGTTCGCGAATTTGAAGAACCGCGTCATCGCAACCGCGGGCGCGGCGGACATCGGTTCGCCGGTCTGGCGATCCAAATACTTGACCGTGACCATGTCGCCGTCGACCGCCGTCGACCGCGGAATGATCCGGTCGCCGAGCAACAAGGCGTTGGTGCCGGTCGCCGTTCCGTCGGCCGCTTTAAGCGCCGCCGCCAGATAATAGAAAGTTCCGCTGCCGCCCGGCTCTTGCGTCAAAATGACCGCAACGTCTTGCTTGCCGTCGCCGTTGAGGTCGCCGTATGACGCTTTGCCGAAGTAACCGGTCTGCATGAAAATATTTTTTTCCGAACCGGCGATCGGCGTGCTGGCCGAACCGTAGCGCAAAGCGATCGGCTGGCCGTCGATGACGTAGGTCGCGCTCATGAATTCCGGACCCATGAGCGCGTCTTTCGGGAATTTAAGGCTCGTCGCGCCGCTCCCGAACGACGACCCGGTGTCGAACCGGAAAGCGCTCGGCGACGAATTGTGCATTTTGGCGGCGCCAATGACGATGAGCGTCGCCGTTGCCAAACCGATCAAGAAACTGAAGATGAGCAAGACAATCGCCCAAACCGCCCACTTCTTTTGTGTTTTCTTGAACTCGTCGACGGAGAGCCACTGGTTCTTTTGCCAGGCCCACTCATTCCCCTTGATCCCCATGACCACCCACCAGAACTGGCCGATGAACGGCACAAAAACAAGGAAGGCGATCCAAACGCGGTAATACAACCCCCACCAAACGGTCAAGAAAGCCGCGCCCCAGTTCCAATGCCCGAGCTCCGGCGGAATGATCGACGCTTCGCCCTTGCCCGAGCGTTCGTCGTAAGCAACGCCCGGTTTGAGCGTGCGCCGCGAACGAATGAGCAGCACGATGCCGATGGGAAGGCAGATGAAGATGCTGAGGAACGCCAGCAGGCCGAGCAAACCGAGCGCGACATTAACGATCCTCGCGGCCGTCGCGCGCTTGTCGTACTGGCCGAGTCCGGTCGCGGTCGAAAGCGAAAGCCCCGTGGCCTCGCCGAGCGCCGGCGCGGAACCTAATGATGGAATTGCGCCGGTTGACTCCGCCGCCGGCGCTTGCGGCTTGGACAGTGCCGCGCTCACGACAAACGAGTTGATCGCATAAACGCTCAAGATCAGGATCATGAGCGCGAACGGCAGAACGAGAAAAAAGATCGCCCACTTGCGTTTTTTCCGGTCGTCGACATACGCCCCTCCGTCGGCGGCGCCCGCGTGAACGACCGTCACCAATGGCGGCGTGGCCAAACCCTTCGGCGGCAGATGCGCGTCGACGATCGCTGGGTCCCAACCGTGGTGCACCAACAATTTTTTGAGCTCATCCGGCGCGGTGCCGCCCGCCAGCTGCGCGTCAATGTAATGTTTCAGTTCTGGGTTTTCCATAAAAGGCTCGTTAAGGCAAAAACCCCGCCGGCGGCGAGGTTTAGCTTGGGCTATTTAATCGTTTTTTTAACATTCTCAACGATCTGATCGAGGCTCGTATCGGCTTTGACGTAGTAGTTGGTGCAGCCGAGTTCGAACACGCGGGACACGTCTTCCGCCTGGTTCAAATTGGTCGCGACGATGACCGGGGTCGGATCGTGCCGCTTTTGCAGCTCGGCCAAGACGGCGAAACCGTCAACCTCGGGCATAAGCAGGTCGAGCAGGATCACGTCAAACTTTTCCTTGGCCAAAATGTCCAGACCTTCCTTGCCGTTCAACGCGTGTTTGGTCTCAAAGCCCGACAGGCGCAGCTTCATGCCCAGCGGCTTGGCGATCATTTCCTCGTCCTCGACGATAAGTATTTTCTTAAGGGTTTCGCTCATAGTATTTGTTAGTGGATCGGAAAGGCGACGTAAAATGTCGAACCTTCTCCTTCTTTTGATTCAAACCATATTTTGCCGCCCGCCTGTTCGACCACCGCTTTGGCGATGTAGAGACCCAAGCCGCTGCCGCCGCCCGGATCAAGCTTGGTCGAATTCGATCCGCGCGAGAAGCGCTCGAACATTTTTTCCTGGTCGGCCTTGGGGATCCCGATGCCGTTGTCCTTGACCGCAAAGCGCAAATATTTGTCGTCGCTTTGAATGTCCACTTCGACCCGCCCCTTGTCGTCGATCGAACTGTATTTGACGGCGTTGTCGATCAAATTCTGAAAAACCTGTTTGATCTTGTCTTTATTGATATTGACTTTCGGCAACCCGGCGGCCGGTTGATTGTAGACCAGTTTCACGTGTTTTTCATCGGCGAACGCCTGATTTTCCTTGGTCACCTCTTCAACAATGTCCTCGAGCTGGACCGGCGCGAGCGGGAAGACCAATTTTCCTTCGTTGATCTTGGCCGCATCCATGAGGTCGTTGATCAGGTGGATCATCCGCTCGTTGCCCAGATACGTATCGTCCAGAAGCTCCTTTTGCGCCTTGCTGATCTTGCCGACGTCGCCGCCCAAGACCATTTCCAAATTCCCCTTCACGATGGTCGCCGGCGTGCGCAGCTGATGCGAAGTCACCGACACGATCTCGGTGCGCATCTTGTCGAGCTTCTTCTGGTCGGTGACGTCTTCCATGACCACGACGGCGCCGATGAAGATATGCTCGACGATATCGCGAACCGGCGACATGAAGAGCCGGTAGTAAGATTCGCCGATCATCACCTCTTGAATGTTGAGCGGCTTTCCCGCATGCACGTAGTAACTCAAAGCTTGCGAAATATTCACGCTGCCCTTGATCTTGTCGGACATGTCCTGAAACGAAATATTCTTCGCCTGCGGCTTGCCGAAGATCGCGCGCGCCGCTTGGTTCGCCAAAATGACCGACAAGCGCAAGTCGACCATGACCACGCCGAGCTTGACGCTTTCCACCAGCGACGACAGCCGCCCATGCTCCTCGGAAAGTTCTTTGACCTTGGCTTGCAGGTCGCGGTTCGCGTCAACCAGCTTTTCCGTCATGCGATTAAAGCTCGCGGAGAGTTCGCCGATCTCATCATGCGACCCGACCTCAACCCGTTTGGTCAAATCGCCAGCGCCAATCTTCTGCACAACCGCTTTTAAACGCTTGACCGGATCGACGACCGTTTTTTTAAGGTATATGGCCAAGAACAGGTCAACAACCGCCGTCAGCGTGAAAAAAACCAGACTATCGCGACCAGGCCGCGCGCCGGGCATCATGACAAAAACCAGCAAGACCGCTAAAAAGCCCGCCGTCAGAAATATTGCAATCTTTAAATTAAGTTTCATATCCGATTAACCAGATAAGAGATGCCGCCCGAGCAACGCGTTTAACCGAAACTATCGGCCTGAGTATTTTTTTAAAATAAGGCCGATCTTTTCCGTGATAACCTCAAGTTTCATGTTCGCCTTGACCCAATAATCCTCGGCGCCAAGTTCTTTGCATTTTTGCACGTCTTCGGCCCGATCGCCCAAATTGGTCAGCATGACCACCGGCAGATCTTTGTACTGCGGATCGTCCTTGACGATCTTGAGCATTTCCAGACCGCTCATTTTCGGCATCATGATGTCCAAAAGAATGATGTCGGGGCGCTCTTTCTTAAGCGCCTCAAGGCCTTCAAAACCGTTAAAAGCCATGGTCAATTTAAAACCCTCAAGCTTGAACTTCCGTTCATACATTCTGACGACCATCGGATCGTCTTCGACCAACAAAACTTTGCCCTTAACCGAGGGTGCTTCCTTGGGAGTAGGAGTGCTCATTTGCTTATATCCTGGTTAAATCTTAATAAACCGCGGGTGTGGATATCGATATAATAGCACAAAAAATGAAAAAATTCCTAATTTAAAAAAATCGTGCCCAATGCTCCGAGGGATGGATTCGAACCATCATAGCGGGATTCAAAGTCCCGAGTCCTGCCATTAGACGACCTCGGAGCGCTAGGCGCGATAAAGATAGACTACGGGAAAAACGCCGGCTTATCAAGGCCGGTCGAAAAGAACGGCTTCGCCGGCCAAATACCCGGTTGCCCAGCAAATTTGCAGCGAAAAACCGCCCGAGGGACGGTTAAAGTTGAGCGCATCGCCCAAAATGTAAACATTGGGCCGAATTTTGGAGCGCATGGTCCGAAAATCAACTTCGGACGGCGCGACGCCGCCGGACGAAACAATGGCGTCGTCCAGCCCCATCAGGCCGGACACCGCGAGGCGCATGGCTTTCGCGAATTTCACGAGACGCAGCCGCTCGTCGCGCGTTACCAAATTGACGAATTTTTCCGGGTCGAGGCCGGCGGCATTAAGCGCCAATGAGCCGATCTTCGGCGGGAAAAACAGCGCCGCGACGTTCTTGATCTTTTTATTCTGGTTTGAAGAAAAAAGGCGCAGCAGTTCGGCGTCCAACGCCGACAAATTATCTTTTGGAAAAAGATCGAGCACGACGTCAACGGAATTTTTCTTGAGCGCCTCCCCCACCGTGCGGCTCATGTTCAAAATGAGCGGTCCGGACAAACCAAAATGCGTGAAAAGCAGCTTGCCGGTCTTGCTTTCGATCTTTTTATCGCCGACCACGACGCTCGCGCGAACATTCTGGAGCGACAACCCCGACAAGCCGACGATCCACGGTTCCTTGACGCGCAGCGGCACCAGCGACGCGTCGGGGCGAATGATCTTGTGCCCGAGCCTGGCCAGCCAATCAAACCCCTCGCCGGTCGAACCGGTTTCGGGATAAGCCAAGCCGCCGGTGGCGACCGCGACGGCGGCGGCCCGCCATTCGCCGAGCGACCACATGACCCGCACGTGGTCGTCATAAACAACGACTTTGTGAACGGGCGCGTTAAGAACGACTTTTACTTTTCCTTGCCGCAAATATTCGCCCAGCACGCGAACGACGTCATTGGCATCGTTGGAAACGGGAAAAACCCGCCCCTCGGCCTCAACTTTGGTCGGCAAACCGCGTTCATTGAAAAAATTAACGGCGTCGGCGGGCGTAAAGCGGGAAAAGGCGGGAAACAGCGCTTTGCCGCCGGGGCCGTAACGGGCCACCAGCTCGCGAACCGTGGAAATGTCATTGGTCACGTTGCAGCGGCCGCCGCCGGTGATCGACAGCTTTTTCCCGAGCATGGAATTTTTTTCCAGCAAAAGAACGCGGGCGCCGCGCTCGGCGGCGCGGCCGGCGCACATCATCCCCGCGGGACCGCCGCCCACGACAATCAGGTCGAATTGGATCGCGTCTTTCATACTCATTATCAGACTATCCGAATATCCAATATCTAACAAATGCTTTAATAAAAAAGCAGCCTGTCTTTACAAGCTGCGTGAATCGGCGGGGCGGCCCGTTTTCAACCCAACGCCTTGATTTCTTCGACCACGGCGAGGGTTTGGCCGAACAAGGGCATATGAACGGTATCGTGGCCCGGCAGCTCCTTGAGGAGCGCCGGGATGAGCCGCTTGAGAATATCGGTGATCTCCCACGACACTTCGTGTCCGACAATGAACCCGGCGTCGCGGCGGTAAACGCCGATCAAACGGAAAGCGGCGGCAACCTTTTCGCCGATGGCGAGCGGCGAACCGTTGCCTTCGCCGGCCAAGTACTTGGCGGCCAAGAGATGCTCGCAGGCGGCATCGATGTTCTTCCGGTCGGGCAGGCCGTCTTTCGGCCAGAACGAATATTTGGCCTCTCTTTGCCGGTCGGCGCTGTAGGCGCGCAGACGCGGCCGCGCCTCGGCATCAAGCTGCTTGCCAAGCGCCTTGAAAAGAATATCGGCGGCAATGATCCGCGCGGCGATCGCTTTCTTCCTGTCAGCTTGATGATCGGCGAACACGTCGGACAAATTCCTCGCCGGCGCCAGCGGCGGCGGCGCCGCGGAACGCGCTTCGCCGAGGCCGAACTTCAAGCGATTGACGCAATCGCTCAACATTTCCAAACGCAGACGCGCATTATCTTCGCGCGTCCCGGTTGAAGACACGGCCAGCGCAATTTCCTTTTGCGTTGCGGCCTGGACGGCTTTGAGCCGGTCCGTGTTCAAGGTCATTTGAATCTCGTCGCCAAAACTTTGCAGAATAACGACCATCCTGAAATACAGGGCGGCCGATTGATCGTTCATCATTTTTCCCTCTCCTTTTTCAAACAGCAAAAACTGCTTGAGATATAGCACCGAAGGCGGCGCGCGTCAATGCCGGCGACAAAAAAGAAAGCGCGGCGCGCTTTCTTTTTCTAAAAGCTGAAATTACCCGTCTTAAACCTTCATGTACCGTCCGACGGCGTAGGTCGAGGCGATCCCGGTGAGGAGCACGAGGCTGGCGAATTCGGTGGCGGCGATGAGCGCGACGTTGCCGACGAAGAAGGCGGCCAGGCCCGCATCGGTGCCAAGGAACGCGTTCAGGTACGGCGCGCCGAAATAGACCCCGGCCGCCACGCCGGCGCTCGCGATCACGAGCGCCAAAAACGAAAGAATGACGCTCTCCACCAAATACGGCCCGCGGATGAACGAACCGCCCGCGCCGACGAGTTTCATGATCCCGATCTCTTCTTTATGCGTGAAAATAGCGACGCGCACAACGTTGACCATGATGATCATGGCCAGCGCGGCGAAAATGGCGAGCAAGGCGATGCCGAAGCCGCTGGCCCGGTCGCGAATTTCCTGAACGCGCGCGATCAGCGTCGAATAATCTTGAAAGTCCTTTTCCGTCCGGTCGATCAGGTCGCGATAGGCCGGGTGGTCGAGCGCGGAAATGATCGCCGGATATTGGTCAAGTGACCGGGCCGTAACCACGTAGGTGGCGCCCAGCGGATTATCCCCGACCTCGTCCAACGCCTTCAAGACCTTGGGTTCGTCGGCGTGGCGCGCGCGGAAGGCGGCCAGCGCGTCGTCGGGACTCACCGTCTTCACGTCGGCGGTTTGCGGCAAACCCACCAAATACGACCGCAAGCTGTTCTTTTGCTCGTCGGTGGCGTCGGCTTTGACGTAAACCGAAACGTTAATGTGGTTTTCCAGCGACTTGGCGACGGCGCCGGTCACGACGTTAAGCGACAGCAGAACATTGACGGAAAAAAGCGTGGCCGAAAGCACGACCACGGTCATGATCGTGAGCCAAAGGTTGCGGCCCAAGCTCTGCCAGGCGAATTTTACAATGCGAAAAAATCTGGTCATGCGTTTTAGAATTTAAATGATGTACTTCCCCACCTCGGCGTCGTTGACCAGCAAGCCTTGGTCAAGAGTGATGACGCGGCGCTTCAATGAATTGACGATCTCGCGGTTATGGGTGACCAACAGCACGGTCGTGCCGAACTGGTTGATCTTCAAAAGCAGATTGGTGATCTCTTTGGCGTTCAGCGCATCAAGGTTGCCGGTCGGTTCGTCGGCCACCAGCAGCTTGGGGCGATGCGCCAGCGAACGGGCGATGACCACG